>JADJUF010000024.1 GCA_016717005.1 Myxococcales bacterium
ATCGAGCACACCGTGACCTGGACCGGCGCGCTGGCGCTGGGCGGCAAGGTCGACCTCCTCGCCGCCTTCCTGGCGGCGGCCCGGTTGACCCCGGCCGCGGTGACGCTGGACGTCCAGGCCGACGTCGATCCGACCGCGCCCGGCAAGGAGCGGATCGTCGCGGCCGGTGATCGGATCGCGCTCCTGACCGATCAGTTCTCGTTCGTGCAGCTGCCGGTGGCGCGCGCCCTCGACGTGCTCAAGGTCGAGCTCGTGGACCTGCGCGGCGACGCCACCCGGGTGATCGCGGCCCGGGTGCGGCAGCGCGGCGGCGGCGGCGTGCGCGACGTGCTGATGTTGTGGTCGGCGAGCCGCGGCCAGCTCGAGCCGATCGGCGCGGTCGAGATCGGCAAGGAGCAGGGCGACCGGCGGCTGGTGAGCACCTGGAAGGTGGCGCCGGGCAAGGCCTGGACCAAGGTGTCGGGCGGCGCCAGGCGCGTGCTCGAGGTCCGGGCCCAGGCGGCCGAGGGCTGGGACGAGGACAGCTACCAGGAGGCGCCAGCGCCCGACGCCGAGCCGATCCACGTGCCGTGGGACGACGATCGCATCGGCGGCGTGTTCTGGATCGGCCCCGACGGCAAGCTCGCGACCGCGCCGATCAAGCGCTGACCGGAGGGCGCACCTGCGCTGACCCGCTGCGCTGCGCCTCGTGCGCGATCGCTTCGTCGCGGCCTCGTCAACCCGGTAGCGGGCCCGCCGCGCCTCGACCTCGCGCACGATGCTGTGCGGTCCGAGATCAACCCAGGCGAGCCCTGGGGCCAGGGCACCCGAGCAGAGCGCGCGGCCGCCGGCTTGTTCCGGACGAAGTTCAGGCGTTGCGATCGACGGGCCGCGCGAACGCCTCGGCCTTGCCCTCGCGCCACAGCTCGCGCTCGATCGCCAGCAGCAGCGGCCCGAAGGTCGCGCGGTCGAGCGCCGACACGGCGAAGCCGCCGCCGTGCTGGGCGAGGTGGTCGGCGTCGGCGTCGCCGAGGCGGTCGACCTTGTTCCAGACCACCAGGCGCGGCTTCTCGGCCAGCGCCAGATCGACCAGGATGCCGTCGACCGCGGCCACGTGCTGGTCGCGATCGGGATCGCTGGCGTCGACGACCTGCACCAGCAGATCGGCGTCGGCCATCTCCTCGAGCGTGGCCGTGAACGCGGCCCGGAGATCGCGCGGCAGGTCGCGGATGAACCCGACCGTGTCGGTGAAGATGACCTCGCGCTCGTCGGGGAAGCGCAGCCGGCGGCTGACCGGGTCGAGCGTCGCGAACAGCTTGTTCTCGGCCCGGGTGGCGCCGTCGGTGAGCGCGTTGAGCAAGGTCGACTTGCCGGCGTTGGTGTAGCCGCACACCGCGACGATCGGCAGGCCGCGGCCAGTCCGGCGCTGGCGCCGGAGCCGGCGGTCGCCCGACAGCGCGGTCAGCTTCTTCTCGAGCAGGTGGATGCGATCGCGCGCGCGCCGGCGCGAGATCTCGAGCTTGGTCTCGCCGGGCCCGCGCCCGCCGATGCCGCCGGTCAGGCGCGACATCATCGTGTTCTTCTCGATCAGCCGCGGCAGCGTGTAGCGCAGCTGCGCCAGCTCGACCTGGAGCTTGCCGTCGGCGCTCTCGGCGTGCTGCGCGAAGATGTCGAGGATCAGCATCGTCCGGTCGATGACGCGCAGCTCGGTGGTCTCGCTGATGGCGCGGGCCTGGCCGGGCGTGAGGTCGTGATCGAAGACGACCAGCTCGACGCCGAGCTGCATCGCCCGCAGCAGGATCTCGTCGAGCTTGCCGCGCCCGACCAGGAACTTCGGGTCGACGGCGGGGCGGCGCTGCTCGAGCACGTCGGCCACCGCGACGCCGGCGGTGCGGCACAGCTCGTGGACCTCGGCGATCCGGGCCTCGGAGTCGGTGACCCGGCCGATCGCGACGTGGACCACCAGGGCCCGCTCGCGCGCAGTCGCGCCGCCGCGCCGCGCGACCTTGCCGTAGGCGCTCTCGAGGTCGGCGATCAGCGCGGTGAAGTCGATCGTCGGCGCGTGCACCGACTCGGGCGCCAGCTCCTGCCACGGCCGATCGCTGGGGCCGTCGGGCAGGAGGTGACCGGCGTGCAGGCGGCCGGGCCGACCGCCGCTGTCGACGACGATCGCCGCGACCAGGTCGAGCCGCAAGAGCGCGAGGTCGGTCAGGTCGTCGCGGGTCAGCGCCTCGCCGCGCAGGTGGGTGTGGACCAGGCGCAGGCCGCGGAAGCGCCCGGCGGCGCCGCGCAGGCGCCCGACGTCGGGCAGGACCAGCTTCGAGGCGTCGCCGACGACGACGTGGGTGATGCTGCCGCGGCGATCGATCAGCACGCCGACCTGGCGGTGCAGCTCGAACGCGAGCTCGCACATCGTCGTCGCCAGCTCGGCGCTGACGATCTCCGACGGGGTGACCCGCCGCCGGTACAGGCGCTCGAGCGCCTGGACCTGACTGGACTTGAGGCCGGCGATGTTGCCGGTGACCGCCTCGGACATACGCGGGCGGGACTATACGGCACGATACGGTTTTGTCCCGGCGTGTAGGTCGCGGGACGTGACCCGGACGAGGATCGACCCGGGCGGTATAGTCGACGGGTGCCGAGGTTCCGCGCGCTGGTGCTGCATCCCGACCGCGCGGTCATCGCCGAGCTGACCGACCTGCTGGCCCACCTCGATCTCGCCGTCGACGCGACCGACTCGGCGACCGACGCCAGCCGGCTGGTGCGGCTGAACCCGCCGCACGCGATCATCGCCGGTCACGCGCCGCCCGGCCTCGACGGCATCCGCTTCCTCGACGGCACCGTCGGGGCCGTGCCGGACGCGCTGCGCGTGCTGGTGGTCGAGTCGACCGCGGTCGGCGTCGAGCTCGAGACCCGCCCGCCCCACGCGCCGGCGATCGTCCGCTTCGTCGCCCGGGCCGGCGAGCGCACCCACCTGACCGCGCTGGTGGGCGAGGCGATCAAGCTCCTGGGGCTGGTCGAGGAGCAGCGCATGCTGGTCCGGCGCCTGGCCAGCGAGCACGAGCGGCTCAAGCGCCGCGGCACGCTGCTCGACGTGGTCGTCAAGGAGCGCACCAAGGAGCTCGAGGACAGCTACCTGCGCCTCAAGGAGGCCCACCGGCAAGCGCTGTTCGGCCTGGCCGAGGCGATCGAGGCCAAGGACCCGTACACCAAGGGCCACTGCGGGCGGGTCGCGGCCTACGCGCTGGTGCTGGCCAAGGAGGCGGGCTACCCCGAGGACGGCCTCGAGACGCTCGAGTTCGGCGCGTTCCTCCACGACATCGGCAAGATCGGCATCCGCGACGCGGTGCTGCTCAAGCCGGGCCCGCTCGACGAGGCCGAGTGGGTCCACATGCGCGAGCACCCGGTCAAGGGCCACGAGATCGCGCGCCGGATCGAGATCCTGCACCCGATCATGGCGGCGGTGCGCAACCACCACGAGCGCTGGGACGGCACCGGCTACCCCGATCGCATGAAGGGCGCCGACATCCCGCTGGCGGCGCGGATCGTGGCGATCGCCGACGCGTTCGACGCGATGGCCACCGATCGGCCCTACAAGGAGGGCCTGCCGCTGGCCGAGTGCGAGCGGCTCCTGCGCAAGAACTCCGGCACGATGTTCGACCCCGAGCTGATCGAGCTGTTCATCGCGCGCAAGGTCGGGTCGATCTACGAGGACGATCTCGGCGACCTCGACGGCCTCGGCGTCGAGTAGCGCCGTCGCGGGTCAGTTCAACGCGTCGCTGTCGAGCGCGTGGGCCAGGAGCGCCGCGCGCGGGACCACGTCGGCGGCGCGCTCGTGGGTGGCGGCGAGCACGACCGGCGGGGCGACGCCGGCGTCGAAGGCCTCCTGCCAGCGGGCGGCGCACAGGCACCAGCGGTCGCCGGGCCGCAGCCCCGGGAAGCCGCCCCGGGCGGTGCTCAGGTCGTTGCGCGCGCGCGGCTGAACTCGAGGAACTCGGCGGTGACCTGGGCGCACACGGTGTGGCTGCCGTGATCGGTGGCGTCGGTCTCGCAGCAGCCGGTCCGGAAGTACCCGGTGCGCGGGCGGTCCGAGCACAGCTCGAGCGGCCGGCCCAGGAGGTTGCGCTGCGGTGGTTCGCTCATGCCGCACCTTCTACCGCGGTTCGGCCGCGCGCGTCGCCCGGCCGTGGCTGCGCTCGGTCCCGACGGCCTATCGACGACCGCGCGCGCGGGGCTGGCGCGGATCACGCGCCGGCGCGGCTCAGGATCACGCCGCCGGCTTGGGATCGTCGAGGGCGGTCAGCGCGATCGCCAGCGCCTTCTTGGCGCGCAGGACCGTCGCCTCGTCGGTCTTGATCTTCTGGTAGGCCTTGAGGACCTGCTCCTGGTAGGTCGCGTTCTCGCGCTCGAGCTCGTCGAGCTGGGTCGCCTGCTCGGTCAGGCGCTGGTCGCGCGCGGTGATCGCGCCCTGGTGCTCGGTCAGCGCCTGGTCGCGGTCGGCGATCGCGGTCCGGGCGGCCGCGAGCTCGTCCTCGACGCGCTTGAGCGCGCCCCGGGCCGAGGTCAGGCCGCGCTCGAGCTCCTGGCGCTCGTGCTCGACCTCGTCGCGGGCGGCCGCCGTCGAGGCGATCTCGGCGCGGGCCGCGGCCAGCTCGCCCTGGACCGCCGCGGTCTCGGCGCGCGCGGTCGCCAGCTCGGCGCGGGTCGTCGTGAGCGCGCCGCGCAGCTCGAGCAGCTCGGCGCGGGCCGAGGTCAGCTCGGCGAGGGTCGTGGCCAGGTCCCCGGCGACCCGATCGCGCGCCGCCGTCGCCTCGGCCAGCTCGGCCGCGACCACGACCCGGCCCGCGTCGAGCTCGGCCAGGGCCGCGGCGTGGCGACGGCCCAGCTCGTCGCGCTCGCCGGCGAGGCGCGCCTCGAGCGACTGCTGCTCGGCCACCAGGCGGGCCTCGAGCTCGCGCAGCGCCTCGGCCTCGTGCGCGGCCAGCTCGGCCCGCGCGGTCGCGAGCTGCTCGTCGTGCGCGTCGCGGGCCGCGGCGGTCGCCTGCTCGTGCTCGAGGCGCAGGCGCGCGACGTGATCGCCGCGCACCGACTCGGCCTCGGCCTTGACCTCCTCGAGGGCGGCCTGGTGATCGGCCACCAGCTTGGCCACCGCCTGCTCGTGCAGCGTGCGCAGCTCGTCCTCGGTCGCGCGCGCGGCGTCGGCGCGGGCCGCGATCGCACGCTTGCTCTCGGCCTCGATCGCCGCGATCGCCTCGGACCGCTCGCGCACCACCTGATCGAAGGCGGCGTGGTGGCGGGCCTCGGCCTCGCGCAGCGCGTCCTCGCGCTGGGCCAGCGCGGTCGACAGCTCCTCGGCGCGCTCGCCGGCCTGGCGGGCCAGCGCGGCGTCGTGGGCGGCGGTCAGCTCGGCCAGCGCGGCCTCGCCCCGCTGGCGCTCGGCGGCGAGCGCGGCGTCGAGGGCGGCCGCGTGCTCGGCCGCGCGGGCCTGCAAGCGCGCCTCATGATCGGCGGTCGCGCCGGCGAGCGCGCCCGCGTGCTGCGCGGCCAGATCGGCCGCGACCGCGAGCATCGCGTTCTCGCGCTCGTGCGCGGCGTCGGCCTGCGCCGTGGCCACGGCCTGGACCGCCTCGGCGCGCGCCGTCGCCAGCGCCTGATCGGCCTCGACCCGGGCGCGCTCGCGCGCGGCCGCGTGCTCACGCTCGAGCTTGGTCAGCTGGGCCTGATGGCTGGTGGTCAGCTCGGCGATCTGGGCCTCGGCCTCGCGCCGGGCCGCGGTCGACTCGGCGTGCTGGCTGCGCGCGGCCTCGGCGTCGGCCGTGATCTTGGCCAGGCGCGCCTCGAGCGCGGTGATCCGGCTCCGGGCCTCGATCGCGGCCTGCTCGGCCGCCTCGGCGCGGTCGTTGTCGCCCAGCAGGCGGGCCTCGAGCTCGACGTTCTTGCTCTCGACCGCGGACTTGGCGTGCTGGAGCTGGCGGGTCTTCTCCCGCGCCTCGAGGACCTCGCGCTCCTTGTGCGACGCCTCGTCGCGCAAGCTCAAGAGCTCCTTGTCCTTGGACGCCAGCATCTCGCGCAGGTTCAGGAACTCGCGCTCGCGGCTGACCGGCTTGCTGGTCGGCTCGCTGGCCTTGGCCTTCTCGAGCTCGGCGCGCAGGCGCTGGTTGTCGCGCTCGAGCGTGTGCAGCTTCTGCAACGACTTGCGATCGTGCAGCCCCGACTGCTCGGCGTCGGCGCGCGCCGCGAGCTCGTCGAGGCCGAGGTCGACCAGGCCGTTGGGATCGATGGGCGGCGACGACGTCGTCGCCGAGGTGCGGCGCCGTGGCGGCTCGGTGAGGGCGGCCGCGATCGGCGTGGGCGCGGGCGGCGGCGGCGCGTCCGGGGGCGGCGGCGCGGCGGGGTCGTCGGGGAGCGGGGCCGGCTCGGTGACATAGCCCCGGGGCGGGGCCGGCTCGGTGACGAAGGCGCGCGCCGGCGGCGCCTCGATCGGCGGCGCCTCGACCTCGGGGATGACCGCGGCGAGCGGCTGTGGCGGCGGCGGTGGCGTGGTTGCGCGGCCCCGTGGTGGCGGCGGCGCGGTCGCGCGTCCACGCTTCGGCGGCGGCGCGGGCGCCTCCTCGACCGGGGGCACCTCCAGCGCCGGCTCGCTCAGACCCAGCGGCTCGAGATCGGTGAGGCTGAGCGACTGACTGACCGACTCGAACGACTCGAGCGGCTCCAGCGACTCGAGCGGGTCGAGCGGGTCGAGCGGGTCGAGCGACGCGCGTGGCGCGCGCGACTCGATCGGCTCCAGGGACTCGATCGGCTCCAGGGATTCGATCGGCTCCAGGGACTCGATCGGCTCCAGGGACTCGATCGGTTCCAGGGACTCGATGGGCGCGGGTGGCGCGAGCTCGATCGGTGGTGGCTCGGGCACGGGCGCGGGCACCGCGTCGGGCACGGGCTCCGGCACGGCCTCCGGCTCGGGAGGAGCGGCCTCGAACGGCTCGGGCTCGGGCAGCGGCGGCGGCGGCGCGGACGGCGGCGGCGGCGCGGACGGCGCCTTGGCCAGCGCCTCCTGGGCGACCTCGAACGGCATCGCGTCGGTCAGCGCGGCGAAGGCGGCGTCGGTCTCCGCGTCGATCAGGTCGTCGAACGCGTTGGCGGCGTGGACGGTGTGGGCGCCCTCGCTGAAGTCGTCGGCGTCGCCGAGATCGAGCGCGGCCTGGTCGACCTCGTCGACGAGGACGTCGTCGTCGATCGCGACCTCGTCGACCTCGATCGGGATCGCCAGCTCGCCGTCGCTGGTCAGATCGCCCAGCCCGATCAGGTTGTCGAGCTTGCCCAGGAGCTCGGCCGTCGAGAGCTCGCGCTTGTCGAGGTACTCGTCGGCGTGGACCTTGAGCTTGCGGTGCGCCGCGAACGCGTCGGGCGGCACCGAGGCCGTCACCAGGACGACGGGCACGTTGGCGGCGACGCCCTTCTTGGCCTTGTTGAAGGTCGCGTAGCCCCGCTTGTCGGGCTCGTCGACCGAGATGATCACCGCGACCACCTCGAGCTTGGCGACCTGCGCCAGGGCGTCGGGGCCGACGTCGACGACGATCGTGAAGCCGTACGGTCCGAGCTCTCGGGTGAGGAGGGCGTGGAAGTCGCGGTCCGGATCGATCAGCAGGATCGGGCGCTGGCTCATAGGGCGGCCAGGAAATTGTATCTGGTCGCACCGCGCGGCGCGCGGTTCGCGCCATCGAATCCCGCGAATGGGGCGCGCGGGCGCGCGTCAGCGTCGGGGCGCGCCGGGGTCGATGGGCGCGCGCACCGTCGGAGGCGGGCACGCGTGGGCGTCGGCGTCGGGGGCGTCGGCGTCGGCGTCGGGGCGTCGGCGGCGGGGCGTCGTCGGCGGCGGCGGGGCGTCCGCGTCGGGGGCCGTCGGGGGCGTCAGCGGCGGGGGTCGTCGGCGCCGATGCGCGCGATCAGCGGGGTCCCGCCGATGATCGCCTTCAGGTCGTTCAAGTTGAGGAGCGGCGACGACAGCCGGATGGCGCGGGGGCCATCGCGCACCACCAGCCCACCCTGGATCGCCCAGACGTCGTAGCCGCCGACGAGGATCCGCGTGCTGGGGTCAGCGTCGAGCCGGGCGGCGTCGTGCACGGTCGCGTAGAGGGGGATGCGCGCGTTCTCGGGCGTCACCAGCCAGTAGTTGAGCGTCGCGACGTCCTGACCGATGCGCTCGGTGCCGGTGAACTCGATCGTCAGGTCGTTGAGCACGAGCACGTCGGGCGAGTAGGCGTGGGGCGCGCCGACCTGGTGCTCGATGACCGGGCCGACCGCCGTGCGGGTGGTCGGCGCGTGCCGGCGGGGCGTCGTCGCGCCGCTGGTCGCGAACACCAGCAGCGCCGCGGCCGCGGCCAGCGCGGCGCTGGCCGGCAGCACCAGCGTGCGCCACGACGGTCGCCGGGCGCGGTCGGCTTGGTCGAGGGCCCGGCCCAGACGCGCGCGCAACAGCGCCGGCGCCGGCGGCGGCGCGAGCTGCTGGCGCAGGTCGTCGAGGAAGCCGCGGTCGCGCTCGACCAGGGTCCGGCAGGCCGGGCAGTCCATCAGGTGCAGCTCGACGTCCCGCAGCTCCTGCGCCGCGAGCTCGCCGTCGCACAGCATCATGGACAGCGTGTCGATGTCGTCGCAGAGCTTGAGCATGGTCACGACTTCTTGCGGCGGTAGGCTGCCAGATCGATCGGGGCGGCGCCCGTGCGATCGGCGGGGTTGGTGGTGGCGGCGTCCTCGCGCACGTAGCCCTCGGCCACCGCGAACGAGCGCAGCTGGGCTTCGAGCAGCCGCCGCCCGCGGAACAGGCGACTCATGACGGTGCCGACCGGACAGTCCATGGCGTCGGCGATCTCCTTGTAGGACAGGCCCTCGACGTCGCACAGCACGACGGCGGTGCGGAAGTCCGCGGGGAGGGCCTCGAGCGCGCGCTGCACGTCGTCGGACACCGACCGCTCGATCAGCGCCTTCTCGGGGCTCTGCTGGCTCGGCCGGAGCTCGTGGTGGAGCACGCCGTCGACCGCGTCCTGCTCGGCGGTCGCGGCGTCGAGCACCTCGCGCTGGCGGCGCCGGCGCTGGTACTCGTTGATGAACGTGTTCGTGAGGATCTTGAGCAGCCAGGCCTTGCAGTTCGAGTTGGCCTCGAACGTGTCCCAGAAGCGGTACGCCCGCAGCAGGGCCTCCTGCACCAGATCCTCGGCGTCGCGCGGGTTGCGGGCCAGCCGGAACGCGGCGCCGTAGAGCGCGTCGAGGTGGGGCAGGGCCACCGCCTCGAAGTCGCTCCGTCGCGCGCTCTTACCGGCCAGCATGTGTCTAGTGTACCGACCCCACCCGCCGCCGCATTCCCGGGAACTCGCCCCGGGACTTCAGATGGTTACGCCTTGTACGGGGTGTGCTCGACGCCGAGGGCCTCGGCCACGGCGGCGTGGGGCACGGTGCCGCGGTAGGTGTTGAGGCCGCTGATGAAGACCGGGTCTTCCTTGATCGCGCCCTCGAGGCCGCGATCGGCCAGCTTGACCGCGTACCGCATCGTGGCGTTGGTGAGCGCGTAGGTCGAGGTCCGCGGCACCGCGCCCGGCATGTTGGCCACGCCGTAGTGGATGACGTCGTGGACCACGTAGGTCGGCTTGTCGTGGTAGGTGACGCGCGCGGTCTCGACGCAGCCGCCCTGGTCGATCGACACGTCGACGATCACCGAGCCGGGCTCCATCTCCTTGATCATCGCCTCGGACACCAGCCGCGGCGCGCGCGCGCCGGGCAGCAGCACCGCGCCGATCACCAGATCGCTCTCGAGCACGCACCGCTCGATGTTGACCGGGTCGGAGTACTGGGTCGCGATGCGGCCGATGTAGACGTCGTCGAGGTACGCCAGCGTCTTCAGGTTGACGTCGAGGACGGTGACCGCGGCGCCGAGGCCGACCGCGATCTTGGTGGCGTTGGCGCCGACCACGCCGGCGCCGATGATCGTGACGCGGCCGCGGCGCACGCCCGGCACGCCGCCGAGGAGCACGCCCTTGCCGCCGCGCTCGCGCTCGAGGTAGGTCGCGCCGGCCTGGACCGCCATGCGGCCCGCGACCGCGCTCATCGGGGTCAGCAGCGGCAGATCGCCGGGGGTCGGCTCGATGGTCTCGTACGCGACGCCGTCGACGCCGCGCTTGAGCATCTCGTGGCCCAGCTCCTGGGCCGCGGCGAGGTGCAGGTACGTGAAGAGGATCTGGCCCTTCCGCATCAGCGGGTACTCGGGCGCGATCGGCTCCTTGACCTTGACGATCATGTCGGCCTCGCCCCACACCTCGTCGCGGGTCGGCACGATGCGCGCGCCGGCCTTGACGTAGTGATCGTCGGGGATGCTCGAGCCGATGCCCGCGCCCTGCTCGACGAGGACGGTGTGACCTCGACTGGTGAGAGTCGCTACGCCGGCCGGGGTCATGCCGACGCGAAACTCCTGGGTCTTGATTTCCTTGGGGACGCCGATGCGCATGTGGCGCGAACTATCGAGCCGGCGCCGCGTCGGAGTCAATGGCGCCGCCCGAGGACGCGCAGGCGATCACCGCGATCATTTCGCGCTGCGATGCGTCATGGCGGCGCCCGTGGCAACGTGTCGCTGACGACAGTCCCGATCCGCGCTGGCGTGACCGACCGCGCCGCGGTCAGCCGTCGCCGAAGGCCCAGCCGAAGCCGGTGCCGAACTGGGCCTGGTCGACCGCGGGCGTCAGCGCGTCGATCCGCGCCTGGGTCGCCGCGTCGACGGCGGCGCCGCGGCTGCGGAGCTGCTGGGCGGCGTTGACGCGTCGGGCCTCGCTCTGACGCTCGTCGGCGAGGAGGTCCGCCAGCGCCCGGTCGACGACCGCGCCGCCGTTGTACGACGCGCCGATCGCGGCCTGGGCGACCTGGTCGTCGGGATCGCGCATCAGCTGGGTCAGCGCGCTCTCGGCGCGCGGGTCGTCGAGCTGCGCCAGCGGCCACATCGCCGCGGCCCGGGCCTCGGGCGCGCCGGCGCGGGTCGCCGCGAGGATCGCGTCGGTCGCCGCGGCGGTGCCGAGCTGCCCCAGGGACGACAGCGCCGCGCCGCGCACCTGCTGATCGGGGTCGCGCGCGAGCGTGAGCAGGAGCTCGGCGCCGTGCGCGTCGCCGCCTTGGGCCAGGGCCTGGGCCGCGGCGGCGCGCACCTGGCTGTCGCTGGCGGTGGCGGCGCGCGCGAGCAGCGCGGCGCTGTCGGCGTTGCCGCGGTTGGCCAGCGCCCAGACCACGCTGCGGGCGGCGTCGGCGTCGCCGCTGGTGATCGCCGCGAGCGCCAGCTCGGCGCCCTCGGGCGCGCCGCTCGCGAGCAGCTGGTTGAGGGCCTGACCGCGGACCTGGGGCCCGCCGTCGCGAGCAGCGGCCACCAGCGCCGCGCGGACCTCGGGAGTGTTGCCGAGCTGCCCGAGCGCGCCGACCGCGGCCTGGGCGACGGCGGCGTCGTGGCTGGTGGCCGCGGCGAGGAGCGCCGCGCGGGCTGGCGCGGTGCCGACGCGGGCCAGCGTCCAGACCGCGGTGTTGGCCTCGTCGCGACGGCCGGTGGTCATCGCCTCGATCAGCAGCTGGGTCAGCGCCGGATCGTCGGGCCGCGCCTGGAGCGCCAGGTCGAGCGCCTGGGCGCGGGTCTGGCCGTGAGCGGTGCGCGCCACCTCGATCAGCGCCGTCGCGGCCGCGGGCGTGCCGGCGTCGGCGAGCGCGCGCAGCGCCGCGTAGCGCGCGGCGCGCGGGCCCTGGTTGGCCAGGTCGATCGCCAGCGCCAGCGCGTCGGGATCGCCCAGGCGCACCAGCTGCGGCAGCGCCAGATCGCGGTTGCGCGGCCCGCCGTGCCGGACGATCTCGCGCAGCGCGTCGGCGGCGTCATCGCCCTGGAGCTGGAGCAAGGCGGTGACCGCGGCCGAGGTGTCGACGTCGGTCGCCAGCGCCGCGCCGATCAGCGCCGCGCGGGCGTCGGGGCCGCCGAGCGTCAGCAGCGCTTGCGCGGCGGCGCCGGTGACGCTGGGATCGCCGGACTCGATCAGCTCGCCCAGGGCGGTCACGGCGTCGGCGCCGCCGACCTCGCCGAGCGCGGTGATCGCGGCCCACCGCGCCTGGGGGGCGCCGGTGCGGGCCACGCGCACCAAGAGCGGCAGCGCGCCGTCGCCGCGCGAGCGCGCGAGCGCGCCCACCGCCGCGGCCTGGGTCGCCGGGTCGCTCTGCTCGGCCAGGGCCGCGAGCGTGGCCAGGAGCTCGGGGTCGTCGATCGGCGGCAGGTGCGCGATCGCCTGGGCCCGGACGTGGCGGTCGTCGGCGCCGACCAGCGCGATCAGGTAGCCCTCGGCGGTCGCGGTGGCGATCCGCGCCAGGGCCTCGACCGCGGCGGTGGCGGCGCGGTGATCGTCGCCGCGCGCCAGCTCGGCCAGGCCGGCGGCCGCGTCGTCGCCGCCCATCTCGCCGAGCGCGTAGATCGCCGAGGTCTGGGCCGGGTCACCGATGGTGCCGGCCACCGCGAGCAGCGCGGCCCGGGCCTGGTCGCGGCCGGTCGAGCCCAGCGCGACGATCGCGCCGGTGCGCACGCGCGGGCGCTCGTCGTCGAGCAGCGCGACCAGCCGAGCCAACGCGCGATCGGTGCCGATCTTGCCGATCAGCGTCAGGATCGCCTCGGGGACCCCGGGCCGCCGATCGCCGATCATCGGCGCGAGCGCGTCGACCGCGGTGTCGGTGCCGACCACCGCGAGCTGCTCGAGCGGCGCCGCGAGCTGGCCGACGGTGCGCGCGGCCTGGACCTGGGCGATCAGCCGCTCCTCCGACAGCCCGAGCGTGCGCGCGGCGACGCGGATCGGGCGGCGCGGCGTCGGATCGCCGGCGGCCTGGGCGTGGGTGGCGGCCTGGCGGGCGGGGGGCGCGCCGCGGCGCTGCCAGGCCAGGGTGGTGACGAGGGTCGTGGCCGCGAGGGCGGCGCACGCGAGCTTCCAGCGCGTGTTCGATGGCACGGTGACTCCCAAGGAGGAATGCCCAGGGAGTGTCAGACGCACGACCCGAGGTGTCGGTCTGATCGACCGGTCACCACTCGCCGACGTTGGCCATCGTCGACCACGGCTCCCGCGGCGCCAGGGCGTCGCCGCGCTGGAGCAGCTCGACCGAGATCAGGTCGGGCGAGCGCACGAACGCCATGCGGCCGTCGCGGGGCGGGCGGCTGATGACGTAGCCGAGGTCGCGCAGGTGCTGGCAGGCGGCGTAGATGTCGTCGACCTCGTACGCGAGGTGGCCGAAGTTGCGGCCGCCGGGGTAGGGCTCGACCTGATCCCAGTTGTGCGTGAGCTCGACCTGCGGGCCGTCGTCCTCGGTCGGGTCGGCGCTGAGGAACACCAGCGTGAAGCGGCCGGCCTCGTAGTCGCGGCGCCGGACCTCGCGCAGGCCCAGGCCCTCGCAGAAGAAGCGCAAGGTCGCCGTGAGATCGCGCACGCGGATCATGGTGTGCAGGTAGCGCATGCGTGCAGTCTGGCACGGGCCCGCATACAGTCGACGGATGCGCCGAGCGCTCGCCGCAGGCCTGCCGGTGATGGTGCTCGGGTGCGCGGAGCCCGCGCCGCCGCAGGTGCGCGCGCACTACCAGGTCGAGCTGGTCGAGGGCCAGGGCTGCGCCGCGGATGGCTGCGCCGCGCGTTGCGACGCCAGCGGCTGCACCGACGGCCGTCGGCCGGCGCTGCTGGTGCTCGACACCAGCGCGCGCATCGACGAGGTCCGCGCGGCGATCGCCGGCGTCGACGTGCCGGTGACCGTCGACGTGCTGGCGCGGACGACCGGCGCGGTCGACCGCACGGCGGTCGCGGTCCGGATCCCGGTGTCGACGGCGCTGGCGCCCGCGCGCTACCCGCTGGTCGTGACGCTCACCGCCGGCGGCGACGCGACGACGGTCGAGCTGGTCGCCGAGGGCCTGGGCGAGCTGGTGCTCGGGTCGGTGAACCCGTGGACCCAGGGGCGCTACGCCAGCGCGATCGTCCCGACGGCGATCGTGGCCGGGTTCGGCAGCGATGAGCCGATCGTCATCGAGACCACCAGCGACATCGTGCTGGCCGGCGTCGTGTCCGCCGACGCCACCGCCGCGCGGCCAGGTCCCGGCGGCTGCCGCGCGCTGGCCGGGCTCGAGCGCCCGTGCGGCGACGGCGACGGCGGCGGCTCGGCGACCGACGCCGGCGGTGGCGGCGGCTTCGGCACGGCGGGCGCCGGCGCGCTCGGCGGCGCCGCGACCGGGACCCCGACGCTGGTGCCGCTGGGGCCGGGCCGGTTGCCGGCGGACGACAACCGCGGCCACGCCGGCGGCGCGCACGGCGCCGCGCTCGGCGGCCACGGCGGCGGCTCGGTGCTGCTGGCGGCGTCGGGGCGGATCGGCTTCGGCCAGTTCGCGCGGGTGACCGCGCGCGGCGGCGAGCCGGCGCCCGCGGTGGGCCCCCGGGGCGGCGGCGGCTCCGGCGGCGCGGTGATCCTGCAGGCCCAGGCCGGCTTCGACCTCGTCGACGCCGCGGCCGAGATCGTCGACGTCCGCGGCGGCCTCGGCGCGGGGCTGGGCCGGGTCCGCCTCGACGGCCCCGAGCCGCGGCCGGCGGCGCCGGCGGCCTGGCGCGGTCCCAGCTGGCAGGGGGCGCCGCTGGTGCTCGCCGACGGGGCGGCGCTGACGCTCGCGCTCGATCCGCGCCAGGTCGAGCCGATCGAGATCGAGATCGGCGAGGACGGCGCGACCGCGACCTGCGCGCCGATCGCGGGCGCGTGCACGTTCACGCCGGCGCTGTCGGTCGGGGTCACGCGGCTGTGCGCGAAGGCGACCGCCGCGGCCACCGCGGCGTTGCCCGAGAACCGCGCGTGCGTCGACGTCGCGCGGCTGTGATCGTCGCCCCGCGCGACGACCGGTAGTGGGCGTTGATCGCGCCTGTGATCGTCGCGCCGGGCCCGCCGGGGGCTACGACCGGTAGTCGGCGTTGATCGACACGTACTCGTGCGACAGGTCGCACGCGAGCATGTGGGCGCGCCCGCGGCCGGCGCCGAGGTCGATCGTCAGGGTGTAGCTGGGCGCCTGCATGACCGCGGCGGCGGCGGCCTCGTCGTAGCCGCGCACCGCCGCGCCGCGCCGGACCACCTCGACGGGGCCGATCCGCAGGCCGAGGCGCGTCGGATCGATCGGCACGCCGGCGTTGCCGATCGCGCACAGCACGCGGCCCCAGTTGGGATCGCCGCCGGCGATCGCGGTCTTGACCAGCGGCGAGGTGGCGATGCGCCGCGCGACGGCGACGACGGCGCGCTCGCTGGCGGCGCCGCGCACGTCGATCGTGACGACGTGGTGCACGCCCTCGCCGTCGCGCATGAGCTGGGTCGCGAGGTCGGCCAGCAGCTCGGTCAGCGCCGCGGCGAACTTCGTGGCCGCCGCGCCGGTCAGGGGCGCGCCGGCCGTGCCCGACGCCAGCACCGCGAGCATGTCGTTGGTCGAGGTGTCGCCGTCGACCGAGATCGCGTTGTAGGTCGAGGCCACCGCGCCCCGGGTCGCGCGCGCCAGGGCCGCCGGCGGCAGCGCCGCGTCGGTCGCGACGAACGTCAGCGTCGTGGCCATGTTGGGCGCGATCATGCCGGCGCCCTTGGTGCAGCCGACCAGCGTCACGCGCGACCGCCCGATCGTGACCTCGCGGCGCGCGGTCTTGGGGCCGCGGTCGGTGGTGAGGATGGCCGCGGCGAAGTCGGCGAACCCGTCGGGGGCCAGGGCCGCGCCCGCGGCGGCGATGCCGGCGCGGACCCGCTCGATCGGCAGCGGCTGGCCGATCACCCCGGTCGACGCGACGAGCACGTCGCCGACCCGGCCGCCGATCGCGGTCGCGGCGGTCGCCGCCATCGTGCGGGCGTGGGCGGCGCCGTCCTTGCCGGTGCAGGCGTTGGCGTTGCCGCTGTTGACGACGACGCCGCGGACCCGGCCCTTGCCGGCGCGCAGGTGCGCCGCCGACAGCAGCACCGGCGCCGCCTTGACGCGGTTGCCGGTGAAGACCGCGGCGCACGCGGCCGGCGCGTCGGCGGCGATCAGCCCGACGTCCTTGCCGCCCTTGTTCTTGATGCCGGCGGCGACGCCGGCGAAGCGAAACCCGGTGACGATCATCGCGCGGACGCTACCGCGTCTGCGCGGGCGCCGTCACTCCGCCGCGGCCTCGGCCTCGTCCTTGCCGTGACACTTCTTGTACTTCTTGCCCGAGCCGCACGGGCACGGATCGTTGCGGCCGACCTTGGGCTTGTCGCGGCGCACGGTCTCGACCTTGGCCTCGGGGTCGGCCGCGCGGGCCTGCTGCGCCGCCTTGCCCGGCACCTGCGCGGCCCGGCCGCGGGCGGCCTTGGCGCGGGCGACCGCCGCCATCAGCTGCTCGCCCTCGTCGACCTTGCCGGCGGCGCCGGCCTCGACCACCTGGCGCCGGGCCGCCTGCAGCACCGGCACCGCCTCCTCGTCGCGCTGGATCTCGACCCGGAACAGCTTGGTCCCGACGTTCGAGGAGATGTGGACCATCATGTCCTGGAACATCTCGAACCCGATCTTCTTGTACTCCTTCTTCGGGTCCTTCTGGCCGTAGCCCTGCAGGCCGATGCCCTCGCGCAGGGCGTCCATCGACTTGAGGTGCTCGACCCACTGGTTGTCGATCTCCTCGAGGAAGAACCGGCGCGCGAAGTACATGAGCCACGAGCGCGACATCTCGTCCTCGCGCGCGTGCAGGCGCCCCTCGACGATCTTCCACGCGCTCGCCGCCAGCTCCTGGCGGTTGCCGTGCTCGAGCTCGAACTCGCACGCGAACTGCTCCTCGAGCGCCTCCTCGAGGCCGTCGAGATCCCACTCGTCGTCGGGCTTGTCGGTCGAGCAGAACTGCTGGATCGACGCGTCGATCAGGCCCTCGCACAGGTCGTAGATCCGCTCGCGCTGCTGGATCAGCGACTTCGCGATCATGGTGGTCACGAACTCGTGCAGCGCCGGGCGCGGCCCGTCGACCTTCTTCTCGACGTCGAGCAGCGCGCCGTGCTGGCGCCACAGCTCGGACCGCAGCACCCGCCACGCCGGGCGCACGTCGCTCTGGGGCTCGCCGGCCGCGGCCTTGGCGTCGCGGTCGGCCACCTTCTGCAGGACCAGGTCGACCTGCTCGGCCAGCTTGTCCTTGATCTGCTCCGACAGCGTCGGGATCGTCCAGTCGCCGCTCTCGACGATCTCGGGCAGGACGACGCCGCGCTTCTCCTCGTCCTCGGACGGCTCCGGGCTGTACTTGCCCTCGAGCACGGCCTTGCGCAGCGCGTAGATGGTCTTGCGCTGCTGGTTCATCACGTCGTCGTACTCGAGGACGTTCTTGCGCTGATCGAAGTTGCGGCCCTCGACCTTCTTCTGGGCGCCCTCGATCGAGCGGGTGACCATGCCGCTCTCGATCGGCACGTCCTCCTCGAGGCCGAGCCGCTCCATCAGCCCGCTCATGCGATCGAGCCCGAAGATGCGCAGCAGGTCGTCCTCGAGGGACAGGTAGAACCGCGACACGCCGGGGTCGCCCTGGCGACCGGCGCGGCCGCGCAGCTGGTTGTCGATGCGGCGCGACTCGTGGCGCTCGGTGCCGATGATCTTGAGACCGCCGGCGGCGAGCACCTCCTCGCGCTCGGCCTCGCACGCGGTCTTGTACTCGGCCAGGTACGCCTTGAGCGTGGCCTCCTCGTCGAAGGCCGGCTGGGTCGAGCCGCGGTAGGGGTCGCCGTCGGGCGCCTCGGCGGCCTCGCCGGTGGCCGGGTCGGGCTCGGGCCGGGCCGCCGCGGCCGCGGCCGCGTCCTCGGCCACCTTCTGGCGCTCGGCGTTGAGCTTCTCCTTGGCCATGAACTCGGCGTTGCCGCCGAGCAAGATGTCGGTGCCGCGGCCGGCCATGTTGGTCGAGATCGTGACCGAGCCCTTGCGGCCGGCCTGGGCGACGATGCCGGCCTCGCGCTGGTGCTGCTTGGCGTTGAGCACGTTGAACGGGATCTCGTTGTCGCGCAGGAGCTGGGCCAGCACCTCGGACTTCTCGACCGAGATCGTGCCGACCAGCACCGGCTGGCCGCGCTTGTGGCAGTCCTCGATGTCAGCCAGCACCGCCTTGAACTTGCCCTTCTCGTTCTTGTAGACGAGGTCGGGCAGGTCCTTGCGGACGATCGGCTTGTTGGTCGGGATGACCGTGACGTCGAGCTTGTAGATCTGGTGGAACTCGGTCGCCTCGGTGTCGGCGGTGCCGGTCATGCCCGACAGCTTCTTGTACATGCGGAAGTAGTTCTGGAACGTCACCGTGGCGACGGTCTGGTTCTCTTCCTCGACGTCGACGCCCTCCTTGGCCTCGATCGCCTGGTGCAGGCCGTCGGACCAGCGCCGGCCCGGCATCTTGCGGCCAGTGAACTCGTCGATGATGACGACCTTGCCGTCCTCGATCAGGTAGTTGACGTCGCGCTTGTAGAGCGCGTGGGCGCGCAGCGCCTGGCTGACGTGGTGGTTCAGGTGCAGGTTCTTGACGTCGTAGAGGTTGTCGACGGCGAGCAGCTTCTCGATCCGCTCGACGCCCTCGTCGGTGAGCATGGCCGAGTGGGCCTTCTCGTCGACGGTGTAGTCGACCTCGCGCTTGAGGCGCGGGATCATCTTGTCGACCTTGCCGTACCAGTCGGCCGAGTCCTCGGACCGACCCGAGATGATCAGCGGCGTGCGGGCCTCGTCGATGAGGATCGAGTCGACCTCGTCGACGACCGCGTAGTTGAGCGGGCGCTGGACCATCCGGTCGGGCGCCTCCTTCATGTTGTCGCGCAGGTAGTCGAAGCCGAACTCGTTGTTCTGGCCGTAGGTGATGTCGCTGTTGTACGAGCGCTGGCGCTCGTAGTCGTCGAGGCCGTGGACCACGACGCCGGTCGACAGGCCGAGGAAGCCGTAGAGCCGCCCCATCCACTCGGCGTCGCGCCGGGCCAGGTAGTCGTTGACCGTGACCAGGTGGACGCCCTTGCCGGCCAGCGCGTTCAAGAACAGCGGCAGGGTCGCGACCAGGGTCTTGCCCTCGCCGGTGCGCATCTCGGCGATGCGCCCGCTGTGCAGCACCATGCCGCCGATCAGCTGGACGTCGTAGTGGCGCATGCCCAGCGCGCGCCGGCCGCCCTCGCGCACCAGCGCGAAGGTCTCGACCAGGATGTCATCGAGCGTCGCGCCGTTGTCGAGCTTGCCCCGGAGCTCGCCGGTCAGCGCCTTCAGCTCGGCGTCCGACTCGGCCTTCATCGACGCCTCGAGCTCGCCGATCTTCACCACCCGGGGCTGGAGCTTCTTGACCTCGCGCTGGTTCCGACTGCCGAAGAGTTTCTCGAGGAATCCCATGGTGCTTCCGATCGTGTTTCGGGCCGACGACGGTCGGTCCAAGGCGGCGTGTATTAACACGTCGCCGTGGGCGGAAGCTAACCATCCCTCCACTGGCGTCAATCGCTGGAGGCCAGGAAGTTCGCGGACCTACCCGATCGACGAGCCTCGGCGACCCCCAGTGCCGCGCGGGTGATCGCCCCCGCGCAGCTCAGGCCGACGGGACGGTCTGGAGCTCGACAAACTCGAGCAGGCCCTCGACCCCGCCCTCGCGTCCGTAGCCCGACGACTTCATGCCGCCGAACGGCGCCTCGGGGGTCGGGCCGCTGGCGTTGTTGAGCGCGACGTGCCCGAACCGCAGGGCGGCGGCCACGCGCGCGCCGCGGGCCGGGTCCGCGGTGAACACGTAGGCCGCCAGGCCGTACTCGGTCGCGTTGGCGGCCGCGACCACCTCGGCCTCGGTCGCGAACGTGACCAGCGGCACGACCGGGCCGAACACCTCCTCGGTCAAGAGCGCCATCCCCGGCTGGACGTCGGCGAGCACCGTCGGCGCCCGGAACCCGGTGTCGGGTTGCGCCGGCTCACCGACGACGACGCGCGCGCCGCGGGCGACGGCGTCGCCGACCAGGCGGTCGACCTTGGCCGCGGCGCCGCGATCGATCAGCGGCCCGACCTGGGTGCCGGGCTCGAGGCCGTGGCCGACCTTGAGCGCGCGCACGCGGGCGGCGATCGCGTGCGTGAAGGCCTCGGCGATCCCGGCCTGGACGTAGATCCGGTTGGCCGAGACGCAGGTCTGGCCGGCGCAGCGGAACTTGCTCGCCATCAGCTGCTCGACCGCCACGGCCACGTCGGCGTCGTCGAAGACGATCAGCGGGGCGTTGCCGCCCAGCTCGAGCGCGAGGCGCTTGACGTGCGGCGCCGCCTGGGACGCGAGCAGCTGGCCGACCCGGGTCGAGCCGGTGAAGCTGATCACCCGCACCGCCGGGTGCGCGCACAGCGCCGCGCCGATCGCCGGGGCGTCGCCGAACACCAGGTTGACCATGCCGGGTGGCAGGTCGAGGCGGTCGATCAGGTGCACCAGCGCCAGCGGCGCCAGCGGCGTCAGCTCGGCCGGCTTGATGACCGCCGGCGCGCCGGCCGCGAGCGCGCCGGCCAGCTTCTTGGCCAGCATCGCCAGCGGGAAGTTCCACGGCGTGATCAGCCCGGCGACGCCGGCGGGGCGCGCGTACACGGTCCAGGTCAGGCCCCTGGGCCGCTGCGCCAGGGTGCGCGGGGCCAGGGCGTCGATGCTGTCGGCGGCGACCTGGTAGAAGCCGGCCGCGTACGCGACCTCGCCGCGGGCCTCGGCCAGCGGCTTGCCGTTCTCGAGCGTGATGATCCGGGCCAGCTCGTCCTGGTGCGCGAGCTGCGCCGCCGCGATCGCGCGGAGCCAGCCGGCCCGGGTCTCGAGGCTGGCGGGCGGCGCGGCCAGGACGGTGGCCGCCGCGGCGATCGCGGCGTCGGTGTCGGCGGCGCCGTAGCTCGGCAGCTCGGCCAGCGGCTCGCCGGTCGCGGGATCGTGGACGACGAAGCGCGGCCCAGCGTGCGGCGGGAGGAACGCGCCGGCGACGTAGCCGGTGCGGTGTTCGAGCAGCGGGGACTGGATCACAGGCTTGGCTCCGTTGCGGCGCTCACGATCTCACGGTCCGCGCCCTGCGGCACGGTGACCGCCGCCCGAGGCTCAGGCCAGGTGGAACGAGCGGACGAACGCGACCGACTGCCCGCGCACGTCGAAGCGCGTGATCGCGTTGCCGATCACCAGGCCGCCCTCGTCGGTGATCTGCCCGGGCAGCTCGGTCCACGTGCGGACCGGATCGAGCCAGCGGATGTCCTTCTGCCCGGCGAACGCGTAGCGGGCGCCGTCGTCGCCCTCGAACTCGAACCGGTAGCGGATGACCCGACGGATCCACGGGCGCAGCTCCATCGTGCCGCGCAGCGGGCGCTGGGTCGCCAGGCCGTCGCCGTCGACGGTGCCGGTGATCTCCACCAGCCGCGACCGCCCGAACGCCGCCAGCGAGTCGGTGCTGGCGCGCACCGAGAACTCGAACCGGCCGCCGCCGCGGCCGCCGTCGCACCGCGTCCAGTTGCCCCGCATCGTCTCGGCGAACCCGAAGCCAGCCATGGGCGGACTGTACTCCGAAAAACGTCGACGGGGCCGACCTCGCGGTCGACCCCGTTCACCACCGTCTCACCGCCCCAGCCAGGCTTCAGGTCCCGAGTTCTGCGAATCCGCCACCACGCTGAACGTGCCGGGCCGTTTCAGGCGGGGGCCCCATCTTCGCGCAGCGAACGATGGGGGAGGAGCTTTGCGAAAGCTCCTCCCAGAAAAACGCTCAGTTCGTCGCGCAGTGGTCGAACGTGAAGGTCTCGCAGGTGCAGCCGCTCGAGCCCATGGTGCACGCGGTGCCGTCGGGGTTCGTGCAGTTCTGGCCGCTGTACACCGCGCCGCAGTCGCCGCGGCCGAGGCACTGGCTCTCGGTGTTGATGACCGCGCAGACCGGGGCGCCGGTGCAGCTCGCGAGCGGGGTGCAGGCGCCGGTGTAGCAACCCTCGTCGATCAGCGGCACCTGGCCGGCGGGGCAGGTCGGGGCGCCGAAGGTGCAGGTCACCGGGCCGTCGCAGGTCGGGGTCGGGATCGGCGCGCCGGGGACGCAGGTCGAGCGCGGGCCATCGCAGTGCTGGTCGGCCGGGCAGTCGGCGTCGCTGACGCAGATGTTCGACTCCTCGCACTGGCCGCCGGCGCAGTAGCAGCCGGCCGCGCAGTCGCTGTCGCTGTTGCAGGTCGGCTGGTCGACGATGCAGGTGCCGTCGGCCGAGCACACGGTGCCGAACGGGCAGCCGGTCTCGAAGCATGAGCCGCCGCAGGTGCGGGTCTCGGTGCCGGCGGGGACGCACGAGCTCGAGCAGTCGCAGGTCATGCCCGCGCCGCAGTCGGCGTCGGTGCCGCAGAAGCCGGCCTCGTTGCAGGTGCCGGTGCTGTCATCGCAGTAGCAGCCCGCGGCGCACTGGTCGTCGGTGGTGCAGTAGTAGCCGTCGCCGCCGCCCGGGACGCAGACCGCGTTGCCCCAGTCGTCGTAGCTCTCGTAGGTGCCCGGCGGGCAGTCGCTACCGCCGTGATGCTCGTCGCCAAAGTAGAGGGTACAGCCCGAGAGGGAGGAGGCCACGACGAGGCCGAGGCAGGCGAGCAGCTTGTTCATGACAGCATCTCCAGAGACGGTGAGCGGTGGGGGAGCGAGGTGACGATGAGTCGCTGACAAAGCACTTGGCGTGCCATCCTGGCAGAGAGATCGAACCGTTTGAAATCTTGGTGGTCCTGAGCGGGCGCGGCGTGCGGATCCTGCCGATCGCGCCAGATCCATGACACAAACGTCCGGGATTCCGCAGGGCCTGGTGATCAGGACGCGGCGTGGCGGCGTGTCAGCCCGGAACGCACGAAGCGACCCACGGATCTGCGTCAACGTCTGTCCACGGTCGACTGTAGCAATCTGTTCACACCCGGTGGGAGTAGATGCCACGGTGGTGGCGACGCAGGTCACAGGCGGGCGGGAATCCGGAGCGGGAGCGAGAGTCCGGAGCTGGGGCCGAGGGTTGGATCGGGATCGGGCCGGATCGGGATCGGGATCGGGGGCCGGATCGGGATCGGGATCGGGGGCCGGATCGGGATCGGGATCGGGATCGGGGGGCCGGATCGGGAGCGGGAGCGGGAGCGGGATCGGGATCGGGGGCCGGATCGGGAGCGGAGCGGATCGGGATCGGGGATCGGGGCCGGATCGGATCAGGATCGGGATCGGGGGCGGGGATCGGGATCGGGGGCCGGATCGGGATCGGGGGCCGGATCGGGATCGGGAGCGGGGATCGCGGACGGGGAGCGGGACCCGGATCGGGGCGCCGATCGGGCGCTGGTCAGCCCGGTTCGTCGACCGCGAGGATGGTCTCGCGCAGGGTCGCGCGGGCGGTGAAGCCGAGATCGGCCTCGGCCAGCGCGCCGTCGACCATGCAGATGTAGCGGATGAAGTCGAACTCGGCGACCGGGTAGCTGGAGACGCCGGCGCGGAACGCGAGCGACCACAGCGGCTTCGCCAGCGGGTGTGGGATCGGCAGGGTCCGGCGGTCGAGCTCGCGCAAGATCACCGACAGCGGCACCTGACCGGGGCCGACGATGTTGTAGATGCCGCGCACGCCCGGCGCCAGGGCCGCGACGACCGCGGCGGCGACGTCGCGCTGGTGGATCACCTGCACCATCGGATCGAAGCCGAACAAGGTCGGCACCGGATCGAGCCGGAGGTAGTTCGACGGCGCGTTGTGGACGGTGCCCAGGATGTGGACCGGGCGCAGCACCACCGTCTCGACGTCGCGGGCCTTCCACAAGAACGTCGACGCCAGGTGATCGATCTCGACGAGGTCGCGCATCTGCGGGAAGCGCTGCGCCGCGAGCAGCGGCGCGTCCTCGGTGAGGAACTGCGTGTTCTCGGGGCGCGGGCCGTAGACGTCGGCCGACGACAGCACCACGACCTTGGGCACCTCGTAGGTCTGGCAGTACTCGAGCAGCTTCATCGTGCCGGCGACGTTCCACGAGTACACGTCGGCGGCCGAGGCCCGGGGGTCGTGCATCAGGCCCATGTGCACGAGCGCGTCGACCTGGCCGTGGCGGAACACGTCGCGGGCGCGCTTGCTGCGCACGTCGACCCGGTGGTGGACGATGTCCTTGGGCCGCTCGGGGAACGGCCGGCGATCGAGCCCCTCGATCACGAACCTGGGATCGTGGTGCAGCGCCCGAGCGACGACGCGCCCGAGCCGGCCCGCGATGCCGGTGATGACGACCTTGCGCGGGGTCCGGTCACCAGAAGACATGCTTGCGCTCCCGCAGCCCGATGTGGATCAGCGACTCGATCCGGCGCTTCACGGCGGTGACCTTCTCGCCGATCACCTCGTCGTCGTCGTCGTGATCGCCGGTGAACATCATCGGCTCACCGAAGTGCAGGCGGTACTTGACCGGCAGCGGCACGAGCGGCACGAACGGCGGGTACGGCACCACCGGGAACGACGGCGTGCCCAGGAGCCGCGCCACCGCGCGCAGGTTGATCGCGGGCGCCTGCTCCTCGGCGCCGATCACCGCCACCGGGACGATCGGCGTGCCGGTCTGGAGCGCGAGGCGCATGAACCCGAGCCCGAACGCCTCGAGCTGGTAGCGGCGCGAGAACGGCTTGGAGATGCCGCGGGCGCCCTCGGGGAACACCAGGATCGCCTCGTCCTCCTCGAGCAGGCGCCGGCAGTTCTCGGGCGTGCCGATGATCTGGCCCCAGCGCGCCATGAGGTAGCTGGCGAAGGGCACGGTCGGCACGAAGTGCTCGACCATCGAGCGGACCAGCCGCGGCGTCGGCGCGTCGAGGACGCAGGCCGACGCGATGACCATGCCGTCGTACGGGAGCTGGCCCGAGTGGTTCGAGACCACGAGCACGCGGCCGCTCGCGGGCAGGTGCTCGAGGCCGCGGGCCTCGGCCCGGAAGTAGCGTCGGTACATCCAGCCGGCGACGCGGATCGCGGTCGCGATCTGGTCGCGGCCCATCCCGAACTCGTCGTAGCCGTACTCGTTCTCGCGCACGACCAGCGCGCGCGTCCGCTCGTCGACCTCGTCCGCGCGGTCGCTGGCGCGCGCGACGTCGGCGAGGCGCCGGCGGATCCAGTCGGAGACGGCCATCGAGCGGCAGCTTCCCCAAGGCCGGTCCGGCTGTCAAACCCGCGGGCGCGCGTGGTAGCGTCGAGCGCGATGAGCGAGGACTTCGTCGACGTGTCCTGGCGCGGCCTCGAGGTCGCGCGCAAGGCTCGGCTGCGCGGCGACGCCGGCGGCCGTGGCCACCTCGAGCACGGGACGCCGATGCCGACCGGCACCGCGCTGACCGTCACGACCGCCGAGGGGCTGCAGCTCCCCGCGGTCGTGGCCGCGGTGCGCGAGCAGATCGGCGGCCGCGCCGAGCCGCCCGGCATGGACCTGACGTTCACCGCGACGGGCGACGCGGCGACCTGGTGGCGCGCGCGCGTCGACGCGGCGGCGGTCGCGGCGGCCGAGGCGGCGACGGCGGCCGAGGCGGCGGCGGCGGCGGCGAGCCGGCCGCGCACCCGCACGAGCCCGCCGGCCGAGCTGGCCCAGGCGATCGCGGCGGCGGCGGCGCCCGCGGCCGTGGCGCCCGTCCCGGCGGCGGCGGTGCCCGCGACGTCCGCGCCGGCGGCGGCGCCCACGGCCGACGACGCGCGGCCGACCGAGGTGATGGCCGCGGTGACCGCGCCCGAGGATCCGACCGATCCCGAGGGCGTCGCGCCGATCGCGGCGGCCGCGCCCGACGGGGCGCCCGACGCGGCGCCCGCACCCGAGGCCGTGCCCGAGGAGCTCGCCGACGACGGCCGGCGCACGACGGTGATGGCCGCCGTCGACATCGAGGCGATCGTCGCCGCCAGCGCCGACGACGCGCCCGCGGCCGATGGGCCCGACGACGGCGCCGCCCCGGCCGGCGGCGAGAAGAAGAAGGGCGCGCGCGGTAAGCGCCGGCGCGGCCGGTGACCGCCGGCGTGCGCCCGGCCGCGATCGAGTGGATCGTGCCGCCGGCGGTGCGGCCCCGTGACGTCGTCGCGATCTGCGCGCCGGCGGGGCCGATCCGCGCGGCGCGGTTCGAGCGCGGGCTGGCCTTGCTGGGGCCGCACCTGAACCTGCGGCTGGGCGACGACGTCACCGCCGAGGCCGGGTACCTCGCCGGCGACGACGGCCGCCGGGCCGACGAGCTCGCCCGCGCGCTGCGCGATCCTGACGTCCGGGCGATCGTGGTCGCGCGCGGCGGCTACGGCCTGACGCGCATCCTCGCCGACCTCGACCCGGCGCTCTTGCGCGCCGACCCCAAGCCGATCGTCGGGTTTTCGGACGCGACCGCGCTCCTGGCCTGGGCCGCGGTCGCCGGCGTCCGTGCGATCCACGGGCCGGTCGTCAGCCAGCTCGGCGATCTGCCGGCCACCGACGTGGCGGCGCTGGTCGCGGCGCTGACCGATCCGCGCCCGCTGGGCACGCTGCCCGATCCGCTCGCGGCGCTCGGCCTGAGCCGACCGATCGCCGGTCCGCTGGTGCCCGGCAACCTGACGCTCCTGGCCCACCTGGTCGGCACGCCGTGGCAGCTCGATCTCACCGACGCCGTCGCGCTGATCGAGGAGGTCGACGAGAAGCCGTACATGCTCGATCGCGATCTCACGCAGCTCCACCTGGCCGGCCTCCTCGACGGCGCGCGCGGCGTGATCCTGGGCGACCTCACGCGCTGCACCGATCCGCCGCACGCCCGCGGCGTGATCGACGATCCGGGGCCGGCGCGCGCGGCGGTCGCCGATCGCCTGGCGCGGTTCGGCGTGGCGGGCTGGTGGGGCGCGCCGATCGGCCATGGTCCGCGCAACCTGGCGGTGCCGATGGGCGCGCGGGTCGAGGTCGACGCCGCGGGGCGCGTGGCGATCCTCGACGCCGCGGTGCGCTGAGCGGGCGCGACCCCAGGTCGGGCGAAAGTTTGGATCGGCTCCGGCGTTGGTGCGTACGAACCCACCACACCTCGCCTCCGGGAGCCCCATGTCCGCTCGCACCCTCGTCCTCACGGCCGCGGCCCTGTCCGCCGCCGCCCTCGTCACCGCCACCACCGCGTCGGCCGATTGCTACGACGACAGCTGCCGCGAGGCCCGCGCGAAGGAGTGGTCGCGGCCCCGGTTCGAGGGCGGCTTCGGCTTGCTCGCCGGCAGCTACACGGTCTCGTCGGTGAGCGGCGGTGGCGTCGGGCTCCACGTCGACGGCGGCGTGCGCATGGGGCGCCTGGCCCTGCTCGGCGAGTACGACTTCCTGTCGATCGGCCAGGACGCGTACACCTACGAGAACCCCATCCGCGGCGTGCTCCATCGCATCGGCGCCAACGCGCGCTACTCGGTCGCGGCGTTCGGCGGGCACTCGGTGCCGATCCGCGGCGACGTCTGGCTCGAGGGCGGCGTCGGCAACCAGCTCGTGCAGTGGCACGGCGGCGGCGAGCTGTCGCGTCGCGATCTGGCGTTCGGCGTCGGCGGCCAGATGACCGTGCGGGTCGGCGGCGGCAAGCGCCCCAACTACCTCGGCTTCTACTACGCGTTCCGCGGCCTGGTCGCGCGCGATCCGTTCCCCGCCAAGGACATGCCCACCTGCGCGGGGCCGTGCGATACGCCGACCGGTCCGTCGGCCTGGGACATGGGCGCGTTCTTCAACTTCGGCGTAGTGTTCGCGCGCTGAGTCGAGATCGCGACGGTCGCCGCGCGCCCGGCGT
The DNA here is from genome assembly GCA_016717005.1 of Myxococcales bacterium. Taxonomy (NCBI): domain Bacteria; kingdom Pseudomonadati; phylum Myxococcota; class Myxococcia; order Myxococcales; species Myxococcales bacterium. Next base: position 27,682 of record JADJUF010000024.1, read on the forward strand.
CGGTCGGCGTCGGTCGGCGTAGACCCAAGACGCCCCTGATCCTCATCGAGGATCGGGGGCGTTCTTGGTTTCGGATCCGGTTGCGTCGACTCCGGTTGCGCCCGACTCCGGTTGCCGAGCCGGCGCCGACTCTCCGACACCGGCTCGGTTCTGGATCCGGTTCCGGTTCCGACACCGACTCCAGATCCGACTCCGGATCCGACTCCGACACCGACTCCGACACCGACTCCGACACCGACTCCGACACCGACTCCGGATCCGACACCGGCTCGGTTCTGGATCCGGTTCCGGTTCCGACACCGACTCCAGATCCGACTCCGGATCCGACTCCGACTCCGACACCGACTCCGGTTCCGGTTCCGGCTCCGGCTCCGGCTCCGGCTCCGGTTCCGACTCCGACTCCGACACCGACTCCGACACCGACTCCGACACCGACTCCGACACCGACTCCGGCACCGACACCGGCTCCGACACCGACACCGGCTCCGGCACCGGCTCCGACTCCGGTTCCGACACCGACTCCGGCTCCGGCTCCGACTCCGGCTCCGGCTCCGGCTCCGGCTCCGACTCCGGCTCCGGCTCCGGCTCCGACTCCGGCTCCGACTCCGGCTCCGGCGCTCGATCGTCAACCCCGGCGGATCGCCGTCATTCTTGACGAGCGCATCGCGCCGAGCGCGCGAACGCGGGAGAAAAAAAACGCTGCACCGGGGGGACGGTGCAGCGCCTGCGCAGATCACGACACGCTACTGGTTGCCTCAAGTGGAGGGGGATGCCGACAGGGATGAGGGGAGGGACCAAGTCGGCGCCACCGAGTCGAAATTTTCGCGTGCCGTGTCGCGCGTGGGTAAGGGGATGACTCCTCTATTGGAGGGCTGGACTGCGGGGAACGTTGCGTTGAACCGGAGCGCGGGGAGAAGAATTTCAGCTCATCGAGCGGCAGGTCTTCGTTCGCGTCTCTTCGTGCATCGAATACAGAGCAACTCGCGTTCCAACTCGCAAACCGCGATCAGCACACCAGGCTTCGCGGCCTTAGCCGGCCTCCTGTGTCATACCGTCACCATCTGGTGACGAAGTGGCTAGGGGAGACGCCACACCCCTGCGGTGGCGAGTCATCAGGGTGATGGCTAGCGGACTCGCCACTGATCGGTCGTCACCTCACCTGAGCGGCGCTGCGGTCAGGCGGTGGCATCGGACAATGTGCTACCTACCGGCGGCATGCGCGCCCTCGGCCTCGACGTCGGCTCCAAGACCATCGGCGTCGCCGTGTCCGATGAGCTCGGCCTGGCCGCGCACCCCGAGCACGTGATCGCGCGCAAGGGCACCGGGCCCGACGTCGCGACCGTCCTCGCGCTCTGTGCCGCGCGCGAGGTCACCGCGGTGGTCGTCGGCATGCCGTTCGAGCTCTCGGGCGCGGTCGGGCTGCGCGGCCGGCGCGTGCAGGTGTTCATCGACGCGCTCCGCCGCGCGCTGCCGGTGGCGATCCCGATCCACGAGGTCGACGAGCGCTTCACCACCGCGCTGGCGCAGCGGGTGCTGCTGGCCGGCGACGTGTCGCGCGCGCGCCGCAAGGACGTGATCGACAAGCAGGCGGCGGCGGTGATCCTCCAGGGCTGGCTCGACGGCCGCCGTGGCCACGAATAACCGTCCGCCCTCGCGCCTTGCTACAGTCCCCGCCGTGGCCCGCTCGCCGTTCCGTATCGCGCTCATGGTGGTCCTCGCCACCGTGGCCCTGGCCGTGGTGATCGGCGGGTTCTTCGCCTACCGCGTCTACACGTACCCGACCACGCGCCACGGCGGCCGCGGCGCCGACGTCGAGGTGACGATCAAGCGCGGCATGACGTTCCCGCAGGTGACGCGGGCGCTGGCCGACAAGCGCGTGATCGATCACCCGCTGTACTTCCGCATCTACGGCATGCGCCGGGGCGCGACCACCGCGGTCAAGCCGGGCGACTACGTGCTGCGCGACAACCTGACGCCGGCCGAGGTGCTCGACACGCTCGTCGCCGGGGTGCGCGAGCGCTCGGTGGCGGTGACGCTGCCCGAGGGCAAGAACATGCTCGAGTTCTTCGCGCTGCTCGACGCGGCCGGCGTGGCCAAGGCCAGCGAGCTCGAGGTGCTGGCGCGGGATCCGCAGTTCCTCTCCGCCCACGCGATCGCCGGCGACAGCGTCGACGGCTACCTGTTCCCCGACACCTACCAGTTCGTGACCCCGACGCCGCCGGCCAAGGTGCTCGAGCGCCTGATCAACGCCCACCGCCGCGAGTGGAACTCGGCCGCGCGCACCCACGCCAAGGCGCTGGGCAAGCTCAAGGACAAGCTCAAGTGGAGCGATCGCGACGTGCTGATCCTGGCGTCGATCGTCGAGAAGGAGGCGGTCGAGGCCAGCGAGCGCCCGCGCATCGCGCAGGTGTTCATCAACCGCCTGACCTCGCCGACCTTCAAGCCCCGCAAGCTCGAGACCGACCCGACGATCCGCTACGGCTGCCTGGTGCCGGTCAAGAAGAGCCAGGCGTGCCGCGACTGGCTGGCGATGTGCCCGCCCGATCAGCCCGGCTGCGAGCGCCTGCGCCAGGCGCAGCTGCAGGACGCCGATAACCCGTACAACTCGTACGCGCACGAGGGCCTGCCGCCGGGGCCGATCGCCAACCCCGGCCGCTCGTCGATCGCCGCGGCGATCGATCCCGACGGCAGCGACTACTACTTCTTCGTCGCCAAGGACGCCCGCCACCACGCGTTCTCCAAGACCGTGGCCGAGCACCAGCGCGCCGTGCAGCAGTACCTGCAGTGGCGCCAGAGCGGCGGCCCGTAGCCGCCTCGCCGGGCGCGATCGCGGCCGCCCCGCCGGGCGCGATCGCTTCCGTGGCGAATGTCGCCCGCGCCCGGTTGCGCCGACGCGCGAGCCCCGACATGTTCGGGAGCTGCCCATGGCCACGCCCGCCGATCAGGTCGATGCCGAGCTCGCCGCGGTCGGGGCGATCCTGGTCGAGGATCGGGTGCTGCGCCGGATCATCAAGCGGCACCGCCACCTGCCGGGGATCGGGCTCCAGGTCCCGCACGCGTGGTCGTACGCGCTGCCCCGGGCCGAGCTGGCCGAGCTGATCGAGGCCGACGCGCTGCCGATCGCGCTCGACCGCCTGCCCGACCACGTCGCGCTGATCTCGGGCGTGCGCACCGCGCTCGCGGCCGGGGCCAGCTCGGCCTGGCGGCAGGTGTGGCGGGCGGTCTTCCACGCCCGGGTGCACGAGACCCTCGAGCGGCGCGACCTCACGCCGGCCGAGGTCCGGCAGCGCATCAGCGCGATCGGGCAGACCGAGTTCGACGAGGTGCGGCTGGTGCTGCGGCAGGAGGACCTGCTGCTGCCGCCGGCCGGCGACACCGACGCCTACGTCGAGTTCGTGGCGCTGTACCTCGAGCTGCGGCACTTCGCGCCGCGGACCCTCGACGAGACCTTCCCGGTGCTCGGCGGCGGCGCCCACATCGATCCGCTGATCGCCGCCGACGTCGACGCGGCCGCGCTGCTGGTCGCGTCGCGGCCGGCCCGGGCGCCGCGCGAGGCGATGCTCGAGGGCGGGGGCGCGGTCGCGTCGCCGCGCCGCACCGCCGAGCGGCGCGCCGTCACGGTCCGGCTGGGCGAGCGCGCGATCCGCCGGTCGGCCGCGTCGGCCCGGGCCCAGGGCAACCACGTGCGGGCCGCGATCGGCGCGCTGCGCATCGGCGAGCGCGCCGCCGCCCGCGCCGACCTGGACCTGCTGGTGACGCGCCTGGCGCGGGCGCTCGGCGACGCGCCCGCCGCCGGCTGGACCGACACGCTCCTGGCCCTGGCCGAGACCGCGGCCACCGAGCGGGTGCTGCGCCACACCGCCAACACCCGGCTCTTGCTCGATCTCCAGGCCGCGTGCACCGACGGCGAGCGCGACGTCGAGGTGGTCGACGTCGGCAGCTGGCTCCGGTCGCGCGGGCGGCGCACGATCGTCCGGCGGCTGCCCGCGACCCGCGAGGTCCGGGTCGCGCGCCGGGTCCGGGCCGCGGCCCGGCAGCTGGTGCGCTGCGAGCTCGACACTGACGACGCGCGCGACGCCGTCGCCGATCTGGTCCACGCGCTGGTCGAGCGCGCCAACGCCCAGGTGCGGACCGTGCTGCGGCCGGTGATCGAGCGGACCCTGGCCGAGGTCGGCCTGGTGCCGCGGCACCTGCCGGGCCAGGTGGCCCAGAAGAAGCTCGTCGACGAGCTGCTCGATCGCGCGGTCGCGGTCGGGCGGCTGTCCCTGGGCGATCTGCGCGACGCGTTCGCGCACAACGACCTCAAGCTCCCCGATCTGACGGTGCGCGCGCTGGTCACGCGCGATCAGCTGCTGCGCGCCGATCACCTGCTCGCGACCGAGCTCGACGGGGTCTACCGGCGCGGCGAGATCTACCTGCGGTTCCTGCAGAAGGTGTCGTCGGTGCTGTCGGGCACGGGGCTGGGGCGCCTGCTGTCGCTGTACGTGCTCTTGCCGGTGGTCGGCGCGTTCTTCGTCGTCGAGGGCGCGCACCACATGGCGGCGCCGGTGGCGAGGATGTTCCACGGCGAGCCGCCCGAGATCTCGACCCGCCCGGTGCTGATCGGCATGGCGGTGTTCGTGTTCCTGCTCCTGCACGCGGTCTGGTTCCGCCGGGCGGTGCTGGTCGGCCTGCGCGCGATCGGGCGCGTGCTCAAGGTCGTGTTCGTCGACACCGCCGCGCGGCTGTGGCGGATCGCGCTCGTGCGCCAGGCGCTGCGGTGGGTGATCCTGCCGGCGATCCCGGCCGCGCTCGTGGCGTGGCTGGTGCCCGGCGTGGCCCGGTGGCCGAGCGCGGCGGCGACGCTGGTCGTGACCGCCGCGTTCATCAACTCGGCCGCGGCCGAGGAGGTGGTCAGCGACTGGCTCTTGCGCTCGAGCCGGCAGCTGGCCCACCGGATCCTGCCGGGGCTCGTCAAGTACAGCCTCGAGTTCTTCGGCTGGCTGATCGAGCTGGTCGAGCGCGGCATCTACCGCGTCGACGAGGCCCTGCGGTTCCGCCCGAACCAGTCGCGGCGGATGGCGATCATCAAGGGCGTGCTGGCGACGATCTGGTTCGCGATCGCGTACGTGCTGCGCATCTACGTCAACCTGCTGATCGAGCCGACCGTGAACCCGGTCAAGCACTTCCCGGTCGTGACCGTCGCCGCCAAGCTGATCCTGCCGTTCTTGCCGCAGATGACCACCGCGATCGCCGGGCCGATCGGCGCGGTGGTCGGCCCGACCCTGGGCGCGTCGTTCGCCGCGTTCACCGTGCTGGTCCTGCCCGGCATCGCGGGGTTCCTGGCCTGGGAGCTCAACAGCAACTGGAAGCTCTACCAGGCCAACCGCCCGGCGGTGCTCGAGCCCGAGAAGATCGGCAGCCACGGCGAGACCATGGGCGCGCTGCTGCGGCCGGGCTTCCACTCGGGCACGCTGCCCAAGCTGTTCGCGCGGCTGCGGCGCGCGACCTGGAAGGGCGACGCCCGGGCGGTGGCCAAGGCCCGCGAGGGCGTCCACCACGCCGAGGAGGCCGTCCGCCACTTCGTCGATCGGCAGCTGGTCGCGCTGCTCAACCAGGACCTGATCTTCCGCGCCACCGACGTCGCGGTGCCCCACGTCGAGGTCGGCTCGAACCGCCTGCGGATCGAGCTGGCGTGCCCGAGCGTCGGCCCGGGCCGGGCGACGATCGCGATCGAGGAGCAGTCGGGCTGGCTGGTCGCGAGCGTGCCGCAGCGCGGCTGGCTGGCGGCGCTCGACGGCGACCAGCGGCGCGTCGTCGAGATCGCGCTGGCGGGGTTCTACAAGCTGTCGGGCATCGACCTCGTGCGCGAGCAGCTCGAGGCGGTGCTCGCCGACGGCGGCCTGCCCGGCGTCGCCTACGATCTCGCCGACGATCGCCTGGTGGTGTGGCCGGGCGCGAAGTTCGAGGTCGAGCTGGTCTACGACCTGACCGCGCCGGGCCAGCCGGCCGCGGTCTACGGCCCGACCTGGAGCCACGACGCGCCGAAGCTCGGCGGCCACCACGCGCTGTTCGGCCGCGAGCCGATCGCGACCGAGGCCTGGGCCACCACCTGGGAGCGGCTCGCGCTCGGCATGCAGCCGGCCCCGCTCAACGCCGGGCCGCCGCTGCTCGGCCGCTGACCGCGCGCTCGACGCCGGGCCGCTGCTCGGCCGCTGACCGCACTACTCGCAGGTCTCGGTCAGCTCGTTGCACTGCAACGACAGCAGCACGATCATCCCGATCACCGCCAGCACCGCGATCGCGCCCGAAGCGACCTGGCGGTTGCTGTGCTGCCGGTGGGCGCAGCCGGCGCCGGCCAGCGCCAGGGCCAGGGCCACGGCGCGGCGCGGGGCGCAAGGCGCGGGCGACATGCGGCGATTGTTGCCGTCGCGGCCCGGCGGAGCAAGCGTGCGGCGTCGGGTCGCGGCCGGGGCCGGGCCAGGTGCGGTACGCTCGCGGCGATGTCGCGCCCGATCCTCGCGCTCGTCGCGCTCGCCGCCGCGTGTCGGTCAGCGCCGGCGCCGGCGCCCATCACGGCCTCGGAGGGACCACCCATGCAGCCACCCGCCGCGCCCGCGTGTCTCGAGCAGCTCGCGGTCGAGCACAGCGCCTCGGTGCTGTCGGAGCAGCGCCGCGTCGGTCCGCGCGCCGACGACTTCCAGACCGCGTTCGCCGCCGCGTACCTCGACCCCGACGTGCAGGTGCCGGTCGAGGCCGTGCGGGCCTACCAGATCGGCGCGACGCCGCTCCTGTGGTGGAACGTCGGGCGCACCGCCGCGGTCGTCAACGCCGCGGTGCTGTCGGACCTGGCCGTGGTCGACGCCACCCGGCTCGACGCCGGCGTCGACGCGCCGGTCGGCGGCTTGACCGAGCTGGGCCTGGGCAAGATCGGCGGCCGCGCGCTGGTGAAGTTCTTGCTGCACGCGCGGGTGATCGCGACCTACGTGCACATCGGCGCCGAGCTGTGCCTGACCGACGAGCACGACGGGCCCGACGGCTACCGCGTCCGGGTCACCGGCCACCACACGTACTTCACCAGCTCGAAGCACGTGGTGCCGCTGGCGTTCTCGGTGACGGTCGATCCGGCCGGGCAGATCGCCGTCCACGGCGGCTGAGCGCGGACGGGCGGACGCGGCGGTGGCGACGCGGGTGCCGGGGGCGGCGTCGCGGGCGCGGCGGGGCCCGCGGTCGGCGCCGACGCGGGCCGGGGGGGCGCTGGCGGACCTGCAGCCCGCGACCCGCGCGCACGTCAAGGCGATCGCGGTGTCCATCGACGGCGACGATCGGTCGCGGGGGCGTGAGGCACAGCCTGGGCGGAGCCGGCGCCGGCGGGGCGACGCTGGCGAGGGTCGTGGTAGCCTTGTCCCATGAGCTTGGTCGGTCAGATCGCGTCGCTCCAGAACTACGACGTCTACAAGGAGCTGGCGTGGGAGGGATCCTTCGAGGACTACCTGGACCTGGTCCGGCGTCGGCCGCAGGTCACGCGCAACGCCTACCAGCGCCTGTACGACATGGTCCTGTCGCACGGGGTCGAGGAGTACATCGACAACAAGAAGAAGCTGGTGCGCTACCGCTTCTTCAAGGACGAGCAGCACGGCGGCAAGGACGCGATCTTCGGCCTCGACGTGCCGCTGATGCGCCTGATGAACGTGCTCAAGAGCGCGGCCCAGGGCTACGGCACCGAGCGCCGCATCATCCTCCTGCACGGCCCGGTCGGCTCGGCCAAGTCGACGATCGCGCGCCTGCTCAAGAAGGGCGTCGAGGAGTACTCGCGCTCGCCCGAGGGCGCGCTCTACACGTACTACTGGTCGCTGCCGGGGGAGCTGGGCGAGCTGGCCGGTGGCCAGGACACGTTCCACTGCCCGATGCACGACGAGCCGCTGCGGCTGATCCCGCACGAGTGGCGGGCCGAGACGATCAAGCGCCTGACGCTCGGCAACTCGGACTTCAAGGTCAAGATCGAGGGTGAGGTCAACCCGGCCTGTCGGCTCATCTTCAAGGAGCTGATGCGCCACCACCAGGGCGACTTCGAGAAGGTGATGAGCCACGTCCGGGTCCGCCGCCTGCTGCTGTCCGAGCAGGACCGGGTCGGCATCGGCACCTTCCAGCCCAAGGACGAGAAGAACCAGGACTCGACCGAGCTCACCGGCGACATCAACTACCGCAAGATCGCGGTGTTCGGCGCCGACTCGGATCCGCGCGCGTTCAACTTCGACGGCGAGTTCAACGTCGCCAACCGCGGCATCATCGAGTTCGTCGAGATCCTCAAGCTCGACGTGGCGTTCCTCTACGACCTGCTCGGCGCCACCCAGGAGCGCCGGATCAAGCCCAAGAAGTTCGCCCAGACCGACATCGACGAGGTCATCCTCGGCCACACCAACGAGGCCGAGTACAAGAAGCTCCTGTCGAACGAGTTCATGGAGGCGCTGCGCGACCGCACCGTGAAGGTCGACATCCCGTACATCACGCGGGTGTCCGAGGAGGTGAAGATCTACACCAAGGACTACACCTCGGATCGCGTCGGCAAGCACATCGCGCCGCACACGCTGTACGTGGCGTCGCTGTGGGCGGTGCTGACCCGGCTCGAGGACCCCAAGAAGGGCAACCTCAGCCCGCTGCAGAAGGCCAAGCTCTACGACGGCAAGACCTTGCCCGGCTTCACCCAGGACAACATCAAGGAGCTGCGCAAGGAGGCCGCGCGCGAGGGCATGGAGGGCATCTCGCCGCGCTACATCCAGGACAAGATCTCGAACGCGCTCGTGTCCGAGAAGGGCGAGGGCGCGGTCAACCCGTTCATGGTCATCAACGAGCTCGAGAGCGGCCTGCGCCACCACTCGCTGATCTCGTCGGACGACGTCCGCAAGCGCTTCAGCGACCTGCTCCAGGTCGTCAAGCAGGAGTACGACGACATCGTCAAGAACGAGGTCCAGCGCGCCATCTCCGCCGACGAGGATCTGATCCAGAAGCTGTGCGCCAACTACATCGACAACATCAAGGCGTACACCCAGCGCGAGAAGGTCAAGAACCCGTACACCGGCCAGGACGAGGAGCCCGACGAGCGGATGATGCGGTCGATCGAGGAGAAGATCGACATCGCCGAGAGCCGCAAGGACGACTTCCGCCGCGAGATCATGAACTACATCGGCTACCTCGCGGTCGAGGGCCGGACCTTCGACTACAAGACCAACGAGCGGCTGCACAAGGCGCTCGAGGCCAAGCTGTTCGAGGATCAGAAGGACTCGATCAAGCTGACGTCGCTGGTGTCGAGCGTCGTCGACCGCGAGACCCAGGCCAAGATCGACGTGGTCAAGCAGCGGCTGATCAAGAACTTCGGCTACGACGAGGTCTCGGCCACCGACGTGCTCAACTACGTCGCGTCGATCTTCGCGCGCGGCGACGTCAAGAGCTGAGCCCGGGCCGATGGATCCACGCGGTAAGGCCCCGGTCGCGATCGAGCTCAACCCCACGCTGGCGGAGCTCCTGGCCCGGCTGTGCGCGGAGCAGGGCACCGACGACTACCTGGGCGTCCTGTCGCGCGCGCTCGGGCTCTACGACCTGGCCCAGCGCACCCGCCGCGGCGGCGGCTCGCTGTGCTTCGTCAACGAGCGCGGCGAGGCCGCCGAGGTCGTGTTTTGAAGGCGCCGCTCGGCCGGAGGTTCGCATGAGTCAGCGCATCGACCTCGACCACGGCCGCTTCCGTCAGATCATCCGCGGCAAGATCAAGCAGAACCTCCGCAAGTACATCTCGCAGGGCGAGATGATCGCGAAGAAGGGCGGCGACAAGGTCTCGATCCCGCTGCCGCAGGTCGACCTGCCCCGGTTCCGCTGGGGCGACAAGCAGCAGGGCGGTGTCGGCCAGGGCGCCGGCGACGTCGGCGATCCGCTCGGCGGCCAGCCGGGGCAGGGCCCGCCCGGCCCGGGCCCGGCCGGCGAGCGCCCCGGCGAGCACATGGTCGAGCTCGAGGTCAGCCTGGCCGAGCTGGCCGAGATCATGGGCGAGGAGCTGGCGCTGCCGCGGATCCAGCCCAAGGGCACCGAGAAGATCGTCGCGTGGAAGGACAAGTACACCGGCATCCGCACCACCGGGCCGGAGTCGCTGCGCCACTTCCGCCGCACGTTCAAGCAGGCGCTGCGGCGCCAGATCGCGGTCGGGACGTACAAGCCCACCGATCCGGTGATCATCCCGATCCGCGACGACCGCCGCTACCGGTCGTGGAAGAGCGAGCCGCTGCCGCAGTCCAACGCCGTCATCATCTACATGATGGACGTGTCGGGCTCGATGGGCGACGAGCAGAAGGAGATCGTCCGGATCGAGAGCTTCTGGATCGACACCTGGCTGCGCTCCCAGTACCACGGCATCGAGAGCCGCTACATCATCCACGACGCGATGGCCAAGGAGGTCGATCGCGACACGTTCTTCCGGACCCGCGAGTCGGGCGGCACGATGATCAGCTCGGCGTACAAGCTGTGCGCCAAGATGATCGAGGACGAGTACCCGTCGGCCCAGTGGAACATCTACCCGTTCCACTTCTCCGACGGCGACAACTGGTCGATCGACGACACCCACACCTGCGTCGAGCTGCTCAAGTCCAAGATCCTGCCGCACGTGAACCTGTTCGCGTACGGCCAGGTCGAGTCGCCCTACGGCTCGGGCCAGTTCATCAAGGACCTGGCCGAGCACTTCGGCGACGACGAGCGCGTCGTCACCAGCGACATCAAGGGCAAGGACGCCATCATGGACTCGATCAAGGAGTTCCTGGGGAAGGGCAAGTAGCGTGGCCGGCCCGCGCCGCTTCCCCGAGTACCTGCGCGAGATGCAGGAGGCGATCGAGGGGCACGCCCGCGACTTCGGCCTCGAGTTCTTCCCGATCATCTACGAGGTCCTCGACTACAAGACCATGAACGAGGTCGCCGCGTACGGCGGCTTCCCGATCCGCTACCCGCACTGGCGGTTCGGCATGGACTACGAGCAGCTCGCCAAGGGCTACGAGTGGGGCCTGCAGAAGATCTACGAGATGGTGATCAACACCAACCCGGCCTACGCCTACCTGCTCGAGGGCAACTCGCTGGTCGACCAGAAGATCGTGATGGCGCACGTCTGCGCCCACGTCGACTTCTTCAAGCACAACTACTACTTCGGCAAGACCAACCGCAAGATGATCGACGGGATGGCCAACCACGCGGCGCTGGTCCGGCGCCACATGGAGCGCCACGGCGGCGACCTGGTCGAGGACTTCATCGACACGTGCCTGTCGCTCGAGAACCTGATCGACCCGATGTCGCCGTACATCGCCCGGGCCCGCGAGCCCCGGCCCGACGACGAGCCCGACGACGACGTGCCGCGGCTGCGCGCCAAGCAGTACATGGACAAGTTCATCAACCCGCCCGAGTACCTCGAGGCCCAGCGCAAGAAGAAGGAGGACGAGAAGAAGAAGGCGCGGCGGCGGTTCCCCGAGGAGCCGCAGCGCGACGTGCTCGCGTTCCTGCTGGCCCACGCGCCGCTCGAGCCGTGGCAGCGCGACGTGCTCGAGGTCGTCCGCAGCGAGGCCTACTACTTCGCGCCCCAGGCCATGACCAAGATCATGAACGAGGGCTGGGCCACGTACTGGCACTCGAAGATCATGACCGAGCGGGCGCTGACGACCGCCGAGATCATCGACTACGCCGACGCCTGCTCGGGCGTGCTGGCGACGGCGCCGGGCCGGCTCAACCCCTACAAGCTCGGGGTCGAGCTGTTCCGCCACATCGAGCAGCGGTGGAACAAGGGCCAGTTCGGCAAGGACTGGGACGAGTGCGACCGGCTCGACGTCAAGCGCGACTGGGATCGCCGCCTCGGCCTGGGCCAGCGCAAGATCTTCGAGGTCCGCCGGCTGCACAACGACATCACGTTCCTCGACGAGTTCTTCACCTTCGACTTCTGCGTCGAGCAGAAGTTCTACAGCGTCGGCTACAACGAGAAGTCGTCGAGCTACGAGATCCAGTCGCGCGAGTTCGCCAAGGTCAAGGAGCAGCTCCTGCGCTCGCTGACCAACCGCGGCCAGCCGTTCATCTACGTCGAGGACGGCAACTACGACAACAAGGCCGAGCTGCTCCTGCGCCACCGCCACGACGGCGTCGACCTCGACCTCGGGCAGGCCAAGGACACCCTGCGGGCGCTGGCCCGGGTCTGGACCCGCCCGGTCAACCTGCTGACCCGCGTCGACGGCAAGGGCAAGGTCCTCCGGTGCGACGGCGACACGCTGACCGAGAAGTCAGCCGAGTACCCGGGCTAGGCGGACGCGATGCGACTCCTGGCCTGGGCCAAGACCGACACCGGCAAGAAGCGGGACCACAACGAGGACAGCTACCTGGTCGCCGAGGACCTCGGGCTGTTCGCGGTGGCCGACGGCATGGGCGGCCACCAGGGCGGCGAGCACGCGTCGAAGCTGTCGCTCCAGGTGCTGTACCAGCGCGTGGCCGAGGCCCGCGGCGATCTGGTGACCGCGGCCAAGGCCATCGAGCAGGAGCGGCGCGAGCAGATCATCGAGCGCATGGCGGCGGGCGGCGACGGCGACACCTGGGGCGGCAACACGCCGACCAGCCCGCTGATCGAGATGGTCGTGCCGCCGGCGGTCGCGGTGATCCGCGACGCGGCCCGACGCGCCAGCTGGGCGGTGTTCGACGCCGCGCTGGGGAGCCCGCACCTGCGCGGCATGGGCACGACCCTGACCGCGATGCTGTTCGCCGACGACCGCGTCCACCTGTGCCACGCCGGCGACTCGCGCTGCTACCTGATGCGCGACGGCACCGTCCGCCAGCTGACCGACGACCACACCTGGATCGCGGAGCAGGTCAAGAGCGGCACGATGACCGAGGCCGAGGCCAAGCAGTCGCGCTACCGCCACGTGATCACGCGCTCGGTCGGCTTCGAGCGCGAGGTCGAGACCGACACCCGCACGATCGCGGTCGAGGCCGGCGACTGCTTCCTGTTGTGCTCCGACGGGCTGTCGAACCACCTGGGCAGCGGCGAGCTCGAGCGGATCCTGGCGTCGACCTGGTTCCGGCGCGCGCCCCAGCGCCTGGTCGATCTGGCCAACCAGCGCGGCGGCGACGACAACTGCACGGTGATCGTCGTCCTGGCGGCCAACGACGCGGGCCCGCCGTGACCCGGCGCGGGCGCGCGCTGGCGCTGGCGGCGCTGGCGATCGGCGCGTGCGGGCGCGACGCCAAGCGCGAGGTCGCGCCCGAGGCGGTCGTGACCGGGCCGCGGCCGGTGCCGCCGGGCACGCCGGGGCCGAGCCAGGGTGCGCCTGCGGTCGCCGCCGACGCGGTCGCGCCGGCGTGCGGCCTGCCGGCCTTGGCCTGGCGTCATCCGGCGGTGCCGCGGGTCGTGGCCATCGGCGACGTCCACGGCGATCTCGCGGCGATCGCCGCGGTGCTCGAGGCCGCGGGCGTGGTCGACCGCGCCGGCGCGTGGATCGGCGGCGCGACCTGGGTCGTGCAGACCGGCGACGTGCTCGATCGCGGCGACGACGAGCAGGCCATCCTCGACTGGTTCGAGCGGCTCGAGGTCGGGGCCGCGGCCGCGGGCGGTCGGTTCGTGTGGCTGCTCGGGAACCACGAGCTCATGAACGCCGCGGGCGATCTCCGGTACGTGACGCCCGGCGGCTTCCGCGACTTCGAGGACGTGCCCGACCTGCCGCTGGCGCGCTTCGCCGACGTGCCGACGCAGGCGCGGGCCCGGGTCGCGGCGCTGGCGCCGGGCGGGCCGTACGCCAAGATCATGGCCGGCCAGGGCCTGGCGGTCGTGGTCGGCGACACGGTGTTCGTCCACGGCGGCATCCGGCCCGGCAAGGCCGCGGGCATCCCGGCCGACACCAGCGGCGCGCGCTGCTGGCTGGCGGGCGACGGCGCGCCGCCGCGGGCGCTGACCGATGACGAGGGCCCGCTGTGGGATCGATCGTACGCCCAGGGCACGCCCGACTGCGCCGCGCTCGACCAGGCCCTGGCCGAGCTGGGCGTCGCCCGCATGGTGGTCGGGCACACCGTGCAGCCGAGCGGCATCTCGAGCGCGTGCGACGACAAGGTCTGGCGCATCGACGTCGGCCTCGCCAAGCTCTACGGCGGTCCGCACCAGGCGCTCGAGCTGACCCGCGCGGGCGCCAAGATCATCACCGCGCCGCCCTGATTCGCGCCGAGCCGCAAGCCTTGCGCGCCTGGGTTCTTCCCGACGGCCCCTTGCGCCGGCACGGATCGTGAAGACCCTCTGACCGTGCGCAGGTGCCTCGCCCTGGTGATCGCGGCGACGTTGCTGCCGAGCGCGGCGCGCGTCGCGAGCGCCCAGGCGCCGCTGTGGCTCGACGAGGGACACCCGGCGCCGCAGGTCGGCGCGACCGATGACGAGATCGACCGGCCGCTCCCGACCTCGTGGCGCTGGCCACGGTTCCTGGCCGAGGAGTTCGCGGTGCTGGCGGTGCCGGCGACCTACTACTTCGCGACGACCAACCTGCAGCGCGAGGACTTCGAGCTGGCGTGGGACTGGCCGAGCTGGAAGACCAAGCTGACCTCGTTCGACGCGGTCTCGCTCGACACCGGCAACTGGACCTCGAACACGTTCCGCCACCCGTTGCACGGCGCGCTGGCGTACCAGATGGCCCGGGCCAACGGCTTCACCCCGATCGGCTCGACCGTGGCCGACGTCGCGGTGACGATCATCTGGGAGTACCTGGTCGAGTACCAGGAGCAGGTCTCGCTCAACGACGTGGTGACCAACACCGCGGCTGGCTTCCTGATCGGCGAGCCGATGTTCCAGATCGGCTTCATCGGCGAGGACGACGGCGACGACTCGGCGTGGCTCGCGGTCGGCGCGCTGGCGTCGCCGGTGCACCGGCTCCACGTCGGCACCGGCGTCCGGTCGTGGCGGCAGCGGCGCAACTCGTGGCGACGCCTGGAGTTCGAGCTGGCGGGCGGCGCGTTCGCGCCTGGGGACGGCGTGCGGCGGGAGGCTCGGCTGGGCGTCGAGGTCGACCGGCTCCGAGCCCCACACCACACCACGCCCGGCACCGGCACGACCCGCATCCGCGCCGCCGGCTGGTCGTCGGCGGCAGCGTCGGTGCGGGTCGGCGCCGACGGGCTGACCAACACCCGCTTCGACACGCTCACCGACTACGTCGGCTGGCTCACGCGGACGATCGACGCCGAGGGCCGAGGCACCAGCTGGTCGATCCAGGTCGCGGGCGGGTTCCACTACGACACCCGCCAGCTCGACGGCGGCGAGTGGGATCGCCAGGCGGTGTTCCATCTGGTGGGCCCGCGCTTCACGGCCGGGCGCTGGGCCGGGCCCCAGCGCTACCTGGCGCTCGAGCTGGCCGGCTACTACGACGTCGGCGCGATCCAGGCGTACGGGTTCGGGCCGACGCTGCCGTTCGCGCCGTTGCCGCAGACCGCGGTGCTGCGCACGCGCGGCTACTACTACGGGTCCGGGGCGTCGGTCACCGCGCGCCTGCGCATGGCGGTGCCGCCGTGGTCGCTCGACCTCGACGGGATCGCCGGGCAGCTGTGGTCGATCGACGGCTACGATCGCTTCGAGCTCGACGGCGGCCCCGACGATCCGCACGGCGTCACCGACACCCGGGCGCGGGGCCGGCTGACGCTCGGGCGGGCGTTCACGGTCGCGCCGTGGGCCCGGCTGACGCTGGCGCTCGAGGCGTCGCTGCGGCGGGGCACGTGGCAGGAGTACGATCGCCGCCAGCGCGACCTCGGCCTCGAGGTCGGCCTCGCGATCGAGCGCTGATCGCGCTGGCGGGGGCGGGCCAGGACGCTCCGGCTGGGGCGATCCCCGCCGCGGGGCGAGGGCGCGTGGTCGAGGCGCGGCGGCGCCGGCGACCGGGTCACGGCAGCGTCACGTCGAGCCACACCGGCCAGTGATCCGAGCCGGCGACGCTGCGCTCGACGTGGGCCGGGCTGACGACGAGGCCGCGGGTGTAGATCGCGTCGAGCCGCGACTCGACGCCGTACTTGCGCTCGGTCGGCCCGACGTCGGCCGCCGGCGCGTCGAAGCCGAGGCTGGCCATGTAGTCGTCGAGGATCGGCGCCTGGTCGGTGTCGACGGTCTGCGCGGTCGGCACCAGCGGCACCGTGCCGTCCTGCCACAGGTACGGGTTGGTGTTGACGTCGCCGGCCACGAGCACGGTCGGCGGCAGATCGATCACCGCGGGGCGCAGGTGCAGGATGCGGTCGGTGATGTTCAGGCGGGTCTCGAGGTGGACGTCGACCACCGGCAGCGTGACGTCACCGAGCTGGATGTCGGCCCGCAGCGCGATGCGCTGCTGGCCGTGCTCGATCATCGGCAGCCACATCGCCGCTGGCGCGGTGATCGGATAGCGCGACAGGATCGCGAGGCCGTGGGTGCCGTCGGCCTTGGGCCGGCCCGGGACGTAGAGCCAGCGCAGCCCGAGCTGCTCGCCCAGCCGCTGGCGCGCGCCGCCGGCTCGGTCGGGTAGTCCTCCTCCTCCTGGATGAGGTAGATGTCGGCGCTCGCGATCGCCGGGTTGCCGCGGATCGCGGCGGCGAGGTTTTCGGGGTCGCCGCCCATCTCGACGTTGAAGGTGACGACCCGCACGGTCATCGGTCGCGACACCGGGATCATCGCGTCGACCGGCGCGCCGACCTTGGGGGCGAGGCGCCCGGTGATCGTCTCGACCTCGACCCACTCGGCCGACGGGCCGACCTCGAGGCCGCACCCGCACGCGAGCGCGAGGGCGAGCGCGAGCGCGAGCAGGACGGTCAGGTGAGCGCACCCGCGCAGGCGTGCGGTCGCGCTCACAGGGTCCACCCGAGCGCGACGCCGAACCACGGCGCGACGCCGCCGCGGCCGGCCTCGACCATGCCGAACACGCGCACGAGCACGCCGTGGCGGTACTCGTAGCCGCTCGCGAGCTGACCGCCGATGCCGTTCGAGCTGGTGCCGCTCCACTCCGGCACCGGCGACGGCGTCACCAGGCGGGCCAGGTGCGGGCCGGCCTCGACGAACCAGCGGTGGCGCGCGCCGCCGCCGACCGGGTACAGCGTGACGAACGGGCTGAGCGAGTAGAGGCGCTGGCCGTCGACGAGGTTGAACGACGCGACCGCGCCGACGCCCCAGCGGCGATCGAGCTGGTAGCCGTAGCCGAGCCCGCCGAGGCCGCCGCGGCCCATGCCCTCGAGGTAGATGGCGTGGCGTCGCGTCGGCGGCGCGGGCGCGTCGGTGCCGTCGTCGGCGCCGCCGTCATCGGCCGAGGCCGCGGGCCGCGCGGCGCTGTCGGTGAGCGCGGGCGTGGTGGTCGCGACGCGCGTGATCGGATCGGCCGCGGCGCTCGCGCTCAGCAGGGCGACGGCCGCCAGCGTGGCGGGGCCCGCCAAGGTGTACTTCTTCACCGACCTAGAATAGTCAACGCACCACGATTGACCATCTGAAAAAATTGCGCGCGCGCGCGCGCGTCGGTGGCCGCGGCGATCGTCGACGGTGATGAGCCGCGCCGGCCGCCGACCGAGCTGCGTCGGCGCGCGGGCTCACGCCGCGGGCGCGGTGTAGGCGAAGGTCACGAACCACGCCAGCGCCGCGTCGAGGTGGGCGCGGGCCGCCGGCGACAGGTCGTCGCCGAGCTCGAACCCGTGGCCGCGGATCGCGAGGACCCAGGCTGGCGGGGGCGGGCCGAACGCGTCGGCGTGGGCGGCCAGGAGCGCCGCCGGGGCCAGCGCGTGGGTGAGCGCGCGGCGATCGGCCGCGGCCACCACCGGCGTCACCTCGAACGGCGGCGCCGCCCGCACGCTGGCGTCGACGAACACGACCCGGGCCCGGCCGGTGAGGTCGAGGGCGTGCTCGATCTGGAGCTGGAAGTCGGTGAGCAGCTCGAGCGCGCCGGCGGAGATCTGATCGGCCAGCGCCAGGGCGGCGAGCTCGACGAAGCGCGGCCCCAGCGCGTCGTCGCCGCGCGACGGGTTGCCGATCCCCAGCACCAGCAGCGGCGCGATCACGCCAGGTGCTCGCCGTCGCGCACCCGGCGCCCGACCACGGCGCCGGTGGCGTCGATCACCTCGATGGCCAGCGGCATCTTGCCGAGCGCGTGGGTCGCGCACGACAGGCACGGATCGAACGCGCGGATCGCGACCTCGATGTGGTTGAGCAGGCCCTCGGTCGGCTCGTGGCCGTCGAGGTGCTCGCGCGCGACCTGCCGGATCGCCTCGTTCATCGCCTGGTTGTTGTGCGTGGTCGACACGATCAGGTTGCACATCGTGACCAGATCCTGGGCGTCGACCTCGTAGTGGTGGATGAGCGTGCCGCGTGGCGCCTCGATGATCCCGACGCCCGAGGTCGCGCGCGGGCCGCTGGTGGTCAGCCGGTCGCCCAGGAGCGCCGGCGCGTCGAGCAGCTCGGCGATGACCTCGGCCGCGTGCAGCAGCTCGATCATCCGCGCCCAGTGGAACCCGAGCGGCGCGTGCATGATTCGGCCGGGGCTGGTGGCCAGCCAGCGCTGCCGCGCGGCCTCGGCGCGGGGCGTGCCGATGCGGTCGCAGTTCTGCAGCCGCGCCAGCGGGCCGACCTTGTACCAGCCGTCGTCGGGGCCGAGCGCCTCGATGAACGGGAACTTCATGTAGCTCCACGACCGGACGTTCTCGCGCAGGCGGGCGTGGTAGTCGACGGCGGCGACGCCGTCGAAGATGAGCGCGCCGTCGGCGTCGCGCGCCCGCAGCACGCCGTCGTACAGATCGAGCTCGCCGTCGTGGCCGACCATCGAGAGGAGGTTGCTGCGCACGGTGCCGAACCGCGCGTAGGTGTCGGGGTCGCGCGCGTGCAGCGCGGCGATCAGGTCGACGCCGGCCTCGGCCCAGGCCAACGTCTCCGGCACCGCCGCGCGCACGAGGTCGCGCTCGGCCGCGGTCACCGCCTTGTTGACGCCGCCGGCGATCGCGCCGGTGCCGTGGACGCGCTTGCCGGCCGTGATCCGGATGATCTCCTGGCCGAACTTGCGCAGCAGGATGCCGTGGCGGGCCAGGTCGGGGTAGTCGGCGAGCACGCCGACCAGGTTGCGGCGACCGACCTCGCTGGCGAAGCCCAGCACCAGATCGGGCGAGGCCAGGTAGAAGAAGTGGAGCGCGTGCGACTGCAGGATCTGGCCGTAGTGCATGAGCCGCCGGACCGCGTCGGCGGTGGCGGTGAGGCGCACCGCGCCCACCACGTGGTCGAGCGCCTTGGCCGCGGCCAGGTGGTGGCTGACCGGGCAGATGCCGCACAGCCGCTGCACCATCACCGGCACCTCCCAGTACGGGCGGCCCTGGATGAAGCGCTCGAAGCCGCGGAACTCGACGATGTGCAGCCGGGCCTGGCGGACGCGGTGGTGCTCGTCGAGCAGCAGCGTGAGGGGGAGGGCCTGGCGACAGGCCCTCTGAGACTCAGAGCTTGTAGCGTATTCGGTTGAGCACCGAGTCGCGCGCCGGGAATCTCGCGTCTTGGGTGGGGGCCCCGTCGGGGCCTGCCCCCGATGGGGGAGGGTTCGGCGACGAACCCTCTGGCTCTCAGTCGTAGCGGAGCTGGGCCGGCGTCAGGTGGGGCGTGCGGCCGGCGATGAGGTCGGTCAGGAACTGCCAGATGATGTCGGCGGACGGCGGGCACCCGGGCAGGAAGTGATCGATCTCGACCACGTCGTGGAGCGGGTGGACCTGGGCCAGCGGCAGCGGCAGCTCGGGATCGTTGGGGATGAAGCCGCGCTCGACGCCGAGCCCGGTCAGGTAGACCGTCTGCAGGCAGTCACGGATGTCGAGGTGGTTGCGCTGGGCCGGCAGGCCGCCGGTGATCGCGCACGCGCCGAACGCCACCAGGACGTCGCACTGGCGCCGGAACGTGCGCAGCACGTGGACGTTGTCGGCGTTGCACAGCCCGCCCTCGATGATGCCGAGGTCGCACCGGGCCGGGTGCTTGAGATCGGTCAGGGGGGACGCGTCGAGCTCGACCAGCTCGAGCAGATCGACGAGGCGCTCGTCGATGTCGAGCAGGGACATGTGGCAGCCGAAGCACCCGGCCAGCGAGGCCGTCGCGACGCGCAGCTTGCGGGCCGGGGCGTCGACCGTCACGGCTCCTCGGGCGTCGGCGCGGTGGCGTACTCGGCGACGGTCTGGTGATCGAACCGGCGCTCGCCGATCGGCACCAGGAAGCCACGGCGCTTGCGCAGGATCGCGCCGACCGGGCACACCGTCATCGCCTTGTCGTCGACCGACAGGTCGGTGTCGGCGAGGCGGCCAGACTCGGCGTTGGCGATGATGTGCTTGGTGATGCCGCGCCCCGACAGCGCGAACACGTCCTTGTGGTCGACCTGGGCGCTGGCGCGCACGCACAGCTCGCACAGGATGCAGCGGTTGCGCTCGAGCAACACGTCGGGGTGGGACGCGTCGAGCGGTCGGGTCGGGAACAGCGGGTTGTAGTGGCCGGTGGTGACCCCGAGCTCGGCGCCGACCGCCTGCAGCGTGCACGCCCCGCTCTGCTCGCACGACGGACAGAAGTGGTTGCCCTCGGTGAAGAGGAACTGCACCAGCTCGCGGCGCAGGCCGTCGAGCTCGGGGGTGCGCGCGGCGATCACGTCGCCGCCGCGGGCCGGCGTGGTGCAGCCGGTGGCGTGACGGCCGTTGACCTCGATCGTGCACACCTTGCAGCTGCCGTGCGGCGCGAACTCGCGGTGGAAGCACAGGTACGGCACGTAGTGGCCGGCGGCCAACGCCGCCTGGACCACGGTCTGGCCAGGCGTGAACGGCACGGCCACGCCGTCGAGGGTGAAGGTCGGGAGCGGCGGGGCGGTCATCACGGGCCTCGATCCAGGTGCGCGCCGGCGTCGTCGCGGGCGGTGACCTCGCGCGCCGGCGCGAGGGACTCATCCAGATCGAACGCCGGGCTGCCGGCCCGATCGCGGTTGCGGGCGTCGAACGCCGGCCGGAACTTGGCGAGCGCGTCGAGCACGGGGTTGCCGGCGGTGGCGCCCAGGCCGCAGTGGCTGGTCGCGCGCATGAGCCGCGACACTCGGATCAGATCGTCGACCTCGCGGCGCCCGCCGTGGCCGGCGCAGATGCGCGTCATGAGGTGGTGGTTGAGGGTCGTGCCGACCCGGCACGGGGTGCAGAAGCCGCAGCTCTCGTGCGCGAAGAACCGCGCGAAGTTCGCGACCACGGCCAGGATGTCGCGCCGCTGATCGAACACCATCACGGCGCCGGCCGACGGCACATCGTCGAACGCGATCGCGCGGTCGAGCTCGGCCGCCGCCAGCAGCGTGCCCGAGGGCCCGCCGACCTGGACCGCCTGGACGTCGACCGCGCCGGCCGCGGTCACGACCTCGCGCACGGTCACGCCGAACGGGTACTCGTACAGCCCGGGGCGCGCCACGTCGCCCGACACCGACAGGAGCTTGGTGCCCGCCGAGCTCGGCGTGCCGACCGCGCGGAACCAGGCCCCGCCGTGGACCGCGATCAGCGCGGCGGCGGCGAGGGTCTCGACGTTGTTGACGACGGTCGGGCGCTGGCGGTAGCCGTGCGTGACCGGGTAGGGCGGCCGGTTGCGGGGGATGCCGCGCTTGCCCTCGAGCGACTCGAGCAGGGCCGACTCCTCGCCGCACACGTAGGCCCCAGCGCCCACGTGCAGCTCGATGTCGAACTCGAAGCCGGCGCGCCCGGCGACGTCGGCGCCGAGCAGGCCGCGGCCGCGGCGGCTCGCCAGCGCCGCCTCGATCGGCGCGATCAAGAACGGGTACTCGCCGCGCAGGTAGATCAGGCCGCGGCTGGCGCCGACCGCGAGGCCGGCCACGGTCATGCCGTCGAGGACGAGGTCGAGGTGGTGCGCCAGGAGCTCGCGGTCCTTGAACGTGCCGGGCTCGCCCTCGTCGGCGTTGCAGACGACGTAGCGGCTGGGCCCGGCCGCCTCGGCGCACGCGTCCCACTTGGTCGCGGTCGGGAACCCGGCGCCGCCCCGGCCGCGCAGCCCCGCCGTCCGGACCTCGGCGCGCACGCCGACCGGGCCGCGCGCGATGGCGGCGGCGATGCCGTCGCCGGCGGCGAACGGTGTGCCCAGCAGCAGGTCGCGGCGCTCGATGTGGCTGTCGATGCGGAACAGGTTCTCGGGCCACTGCGCGACCGGCGAACCACCGCGGATCAGCGCCGCGATCGCGCCGATCCGCTGCGGCGTGAGGCGCCCGATCGCGCGGTCGTTGACCAGGAGCGCGGGCCCCTGATCGCAGAGCCCCGTGCACGAGGTCAGCTCGACGCAGATCTGGCCGTCGCGGCTGACCTGGCCGGGCTCGACGTGGAACCCGTCGAGCAGGCGCTGCATCAGCGCCTGGCTGCCGGCGAGCTGATCGGTGACGTTGTCGCTGAAGCGGACCCAGAACCGACCGCGCGGCTCGGTGGCGAAGAACCCGTAGAACCCGGCGACGCCCTCGACGTGACCGCGCGGCAGGGTCAGGGCCTCGGCCAGGTCGCTGATGACGTGGGGCGCGATGTGGCCGTGCGCGGCCATGACGTCGCGGAGGACCTGCACCAGGCGGCCACGGTCGTGGTGGTGCCTGGCCACGATCGCGCTTAGATCTCGATTCACTGGCGCGACTCCGTCGCCCCGCGACCGTAGCACCTGGGGGCGCTGGGGCGAGGTGGATCTCCCGCGCGGTCACCCGACCACCAGCTGGGGCGCGGCGGCGAGGTGGACCGCCGCCGCGGTCACCCGACCACCAGCCGCGTGCGCTGCGCGGCGGCGGCGATCGTGACCCGCGCGCCGCTCGGGAAGGCCAGCGCGTCGCGCTCGACGCCGTCGGAGAAGATCACGCCGCCCTCGGGCATGTGCGACTCGATCGTGAGGCTGGCGCCGGCCGGCAGGAGGCCGGCGACGACGGTCGCGTGCGAGGCCTTGCTGACGTACGGCTCGCGCACGACGTACGCCAGGCGCGGATCGTCCCAGCCGAGCGACGGCGCCGGCCCGACCGAGCCGCCGGCGAACGCGGCCAGGCCCCGGGCCATCGTGAACATCGACGACAGCCACCCGGTCGAGCCGGCGCCGGTCGCGATCAGCACGCCGCTCGACGACTGCACCTCGGGCTGACCGCCGACGGCGATCGCGTAGCGCGCCGAGACGTGGGACCGCGCGCCGACGAACAGGTCGTTGAAGGCGAGCAGGCGCTGGCCGTCGCCGAGCCGGGCCTCGGCCAGCGTCACGGCCCGGGTGCGGGCGCGGCCGCCGAGCACGCGCGCGACCGCGGTCCGGGCTTGCTCGACCGCGAACGGCAAGAGCACGCCGTCGAACCGCGCCGGGTCGGGGTTGACCGCGACCACCGGCTGGTCGCCGACGTACTTGGCGACGTTGGCGACGAGGCCGTCCTGCCCGACGGTGACGATCAGGTCGCTGGGCGCGAACAGGTAGGTCGGCACGACCGCGCGCTCGAGGTGCTGCTGCTTGAGCCCGAGCTCGTCGAGCCCGCGATCGATCGTCGCCAGCGCACCGCGGTAGGTGTCGTCCTCGCGCTGGTAGTCGGCGAAGTCGCCGCCGGTGCGCTCGATCGCGTAGCGGGCCTGGCCGCGGCTGCCCCAGCGCTCGAGCAGCTGGGCCAGGCGGGTCTTGCGGGTGACGACGACCAGCTTCTCGAACACGGCGTCCTCCTCACTTGCCCATGAGCGTGCGCAAGAGGTCGGGGCTCATGTTGAGCTCGCCGATCTTCTGCGCGTTCTCGGCCAGCTCGCGGAAGGCCAGGGCGATCGAGGTGCGCGCGTCGCCGCCCGAGGCCGAGATCGCCGTCAGCGTCTTCCAGTCGACGCTCTTGATCGGCGTCAGCAGCGCGTCGATCGCGTAGGCCTTGCTGTCGGCGTCCTGCTTGTCGTTGGCGACCTTGGTGCCGATCAGCACGGTGCGCTGCTCCTCGATCGCGATGTCGGCGGCCAGGGCCCGCTCGCGCAGCTCGCGCTGCTTGGCCGCGACCGCCAGCTCGGTCTCGAGCTCGCTCTCCTTGATGATGCGCTCCTGCTCGACCGCGGCGTTGCGGCGGGCGTAGATCGACTCGTCGGCCTCGCGCTGGAGCTGCTCGCGGGTGGCGGCCTCGAGCGCGCGCGCCATGTCGGGGCTCGGCCGCGCGCCCAGGACCGACAGCGCCAGGACCTCGACGCCGAGCATCGCCACCGCCGGTGACGTGCGCAGGCCCTCGGTGACCTCGCGCACCAGCCGCTCGGTCGCGGTCAAGGCCTCGCGCAGGCTCAGGCGCCCGACCACCGCCCGCCCGAGCACCTGCGCCGCCTGGACCAGGCGCTCCTCGAGCTTGTCGGGGTCGTCGGAGCGGTGGCGGCCGCGGTCGTCGACCGAGTAGTCGAGCAGCCCCGCCAGCTTGCCGGGCTCGCTCACCCGGTAGGTGAGCTGGCCCTGGATCGTGATCTCCTGGAAGTCGGCGGTGGTCTCGCTCCACACGAACGGGATGTCGGCGCTGCCGGCCGGCACCAGCACGACCGTCGAGGTCGGCCGGTAGTACAGGAACGACAGCCCGGCGCCTTGGCGCTTCACGCGGCCGCCCTTGTAGTGGAGGACGTAGGTGGTGGGAGGAGCCTTGAGGTACGCGATACCGAGCATGGCTTCATGTTAGTGTCATCTGGACACAATGCAAGGCGTATTCTTGACACGATCAAAGGGGCGGAGGGGCCCGATCCGGAGCCGGCCGGAAGCGGAACCGGAGCCGGAGCCGGGCCGGAGCCGGGCCGGAGCCGGAGCCGGAGCCGAGCCCGGGCCGGAGCCGGAGCCGGAGCCGGAGCCGGAGCCGGAGCCGGAGCCGGGCCGGAGCCGGAGCCGGAGCCGGAGCCAGAGTCGGAGCCGGCACCGGAGCCGGAACCGGAGCCGGAGTCGGAGCCGGAGCCGGCGTTCGGAAACCGGAACCAGAACCCGGCGCCGAGACCGGCGTCTGACCAGGAGTCCGCGCCGGAACCCGCCGCCGCCGCCCGCCCGCCCGCCGCCCCCCGCTACTGCAGCTTGAACTCGACCCGGCGGTTCTTCGCGCGCGCGGCCTTCAGCTTGGAGCGCTTGAGGCCGTCGATCATCACCGCCGGCGCGGTCTCGCCGTAGCCCTTGGCGGTCAGGCGCGCCGCGTCGACGCCCTTGCCGATCAGGTAGGTCCGCACCGACTCGGCCCGGGCCTGGGACAGCGCCAGGTTCGAGTCATCGTCGCCGTCGTCGTCGGTGTGGCCCTGGATCTCGACCTTGAGGTCGGGGAAGCCCAGCAGCGCCTTGGCCGACTTGTCGAGGAGCTTGAACGACTTGCGCTCGATCTCGGCCGAGCCCTTCTTGAAGTTGATGCCCTTGACCGTGCCGCTGAACTGCTTGAGCGGCGCCGGCACCGAGTCGGGGCAGCCGTCCTCGTCCTGGTACCCGTTCTTGGTCTCCATCTCGTCGGGGCACGTGTCGTTGGCGTCGGCGATGTCGTCGCCGTCGCTGTCGGCCGGCGGCGGCGGCGGCATCGCGGCGGGCTCGGGCTGGCTGCCGAGGCTGTCGGCGATGCCCGGCGCGGTGGTGACCGGCGCGCTGGTGCCCGGCGCGCTGGTCGCGCCCCGGCGACTGCGCGGCTGGACCTCGGTGCCGGCCGGGCAGGTCAGGCCGGGCGGGGCGTCGGCGCGCTCGCTGATCAGCACGCCGATCGTCGCCGAGCCGGCGTCGGTCAGGAGCGTCAGCGCGGCCGGGTTGACGCCGCGGCTGACCACGCGATCGCGGATCGCCGCGGCCTGGCGGTCGGCCTCGGCCTTGGTCTTCGCGATCACCGCGATCGTCCACTTCGTGACCTGGCGCTGCTGCAGCATCGTCAGCGCCAGCTGGTCGACGATCAGGTTGCCGCCGCGATCCAGGCCGCGGCGGTCGAAGCTCGGCGCCCGCAGGAACCCGATCCGGTCGTCGCTGACCTCGAGCAGGAGCGCGCCGCCGTCGTCGTTGCACCCGTCGAAGTCATCGAAGCCGTTGATCGACTCCATCTCGTTGGGGCACTGGTCGTCGGCGTCGAGGATGCCGTCGCCGTCGTTGTCGAGCTCGGGGCAGCCGTCGGCGTCGTCGAACCCGTCCTTGTCCTCGGCGCACAGCGGGCACTGGTCCTCGTCGTCGGGGACGCCGTCGCCGTCCTGATCGGGATCCGGGCAGCCGTCGTCGTCCTCGAAGCCGTCGAGATCCTCGGGGTCGACCGGGCACTGGTCGACGGTGTCCATCAGGCCGTCGAGATCGGCGTCGTGCTTGTCCGACGGGCAGCCGTCGGTCGGGAACGGCTCCTTGTGATCCTCGGGGTCCATCGGGCACTTGTCCTCGAGGTCCTTGATCTCGTCGCCGTCGTTGTCGTACTCGGGGCAGCCGTCGTCGTCGTCCCAGCCGTCGAAGTCCTCGCTGACGTCGGGGCACTTGTCGTGGGCGTCGTCGCGGCGGTCGCCGTCGTTGTCGTCGTCGGGGCAGCCGTCGCCGTCCTCGAAGCCGTCCTTGTCCTCGGCGGCGTTGGGGCAGCGGTCGCGGTTGTTGGCGACGCCGTCGCCGTCGCTGTCGCGGGTGTCGGGCGCGTAGCCGACCGACACGAACAGCCGCAGGTCGGGCGAGCCGATGCCGCGGACCACGCCGGCGCCGCCGCCGATGACGACCGCGACCGCCTGGGTCGCGTTGATCCGGGCGCCGCCCTCGACCTCGACCGGGCTCTGATCGAGATCGAGCCCCTCGAGCCCGGTGCGGCCGAAGGTCTCGGCGACGAGCGCGAACCGATCGACCGGGCGGTAGTTGAGCGCCGCGCCCCAGGTGAGCTGCTGGCCGACGGTGCTCGCGTAGATCGTGCGCGGCTTGCGGAAGATCAAGCCGACGTTGGCGCCGGCCGACAGCTTGCCGTCGGGCGAGGTCCACTGGGCGATGCCGCGGCCGCGCAGGGTCGGCAGGTCGTCGCCGATGAACTTCGAGCCGCCGGTGCCGAAGCTGGTGGGCAGCGTGGTCCCGAGCGCGACGGCGAGGCCCAGCGCGCCCTGGCGGTAGGCCTGCATCTTGACCTCGGCCCGGAGATCGCCGGTGCCGCTGATCTTCAGGCCCTCGGGGTCGGGCGCGGCGGTGGTCGGCATCAGGCCGTCGCCGGACATCTGGAACGTCATCGGCAGGCTGACGCCGAGCTGGAACCGGTCGTTGAGGCCGTAGGCCACCGACAGATCGCCCGCGAGCACGCGCTCGACGACCGCGGTGCGCTGGCCGGTGATCGTGTCGTCGCTGTCGTCGACGTCGTAGACCGTGAACGGGTTCGACAGGAACGTGACCAGGAAGTCGAACGTGACCTGCTTGGGCGCCATCAGCGAGGCGTCGGCGACCGTGAAGAAGGTCTTGGGGCCGATCGCGTAGTCGAACAGCTGGACGTCGATGGCCGGGTCGAACGGCGGCGTGGCTTGCGCCTGCGCCAGCGTCGCCGCACCACCGAGCCCGGACAGAAACACGACGCGCGCAGCAGTCCCCCGGATGCTCATCACTGGCCATTGTAGCCCCGGTCGCGGGCGGCCCGAAAGCCCCGGGGTGGGGTGCGGGCCGGGTAGCACCCGCGGTGGGCCGGGTGTGGGTGTGGCGGTCTCGGGGCGCGTCGAGTCACGCCGTCGGGGCCGGTCGCGGTCGGGCGCGATCCCGCGGGCCCGGCGGCACCGGCAGATCGACGGCGACCTCGGTCGGGCGTGGGATCGCCTCGGCGGCGGCGCGGATGCGGGGCACGACCTGCTCGGCGGTGTAGCGGATCAGGTGCTCGCCCTGGATCGCCTTCTCGATCGCCCACGACGTGAACGCCGGCGACTTGCGGATCGCCGCGCCGAGCAGCTGCCAGAACTGACGCCGGCGCCCGCCGCGCACGCCGAGCTGCCAGACGGCCCGCGCGGCGATGCGCGCGCCGCCGGCGCGGACCCGCGCGGTCGGGGTCGGCGCCAGCGCCAGGTGGGCCAGGCAGCGCGCCAGGTAGGCGTCGGGCGAGTAGATCTCGGCCAGCAGGTCGGCGTAGCCGGTGAGCAGCGCCCGCTCGTCCATGATCGGCACGAAGTTGGTGTGCGCGTACTGATCGCCGCCGCCCGACGTCCGCAGGCGACCGGCCTGCGCGAGCCGGCGCCACAGCGCGGTGCCCGGCAGCGCGGTCAGCAGGCCGACCATCGCCAGCGGGATCGGCGCCGCGGCGAGGAACCGGCGCTGGGCCGCGAGCGCGCTCAGGTCGTCGCTGTCGAACCCGACGATGAAGCCCGACATGACCTCGAGCCCGCCGCGGGCCAGGATCGCGACCGCCTCGGCCGGCGCCATGCGCAGGTTCTGGGTCTTGCCGACGCCGCGCAGCGCCTCCTCGGACGGCGTCTCGATGCCCAGGAACACCGCGCCGAACCCGGCCCCGACCATGCCGCGCACGAGGTCGGGCTCGCCCGCGAGATCGACGCTGGCCTCGGTGTAGAGCGCCAGCGGCCAGTCGTGCGCGACCTGCCACGCGGTCAGCGCCGGCAGGAGCGTCGCGACCTCGCGCCGGTTGCCGATGAAGTTGTCGTCGACCAGGAACACCGTGCCGCGCCAGCCGAGCTGGTCCAGCGCGTCGAGCTCGGCCAGCACCTGCGCCGGCGCCTTGACCCGCGGCACCCGACCGAAGATCTCGATCACGTCGCAGAACTCGCACCGGAACGGACAGCCGCGCGAGTACTGCACGCTCATCGACGCGTAGGCGGTGAGGTCGAGCAGGTCGTAGCGCGGCAGCCGGGTCTGGGCCAGGGCCGGGCGCGCGCTCGGCGCGGGCACGACGCCGTCCGTGACGCCGGTGATCGCCTGCCACAGCTCGTCGTCGCGGCCCTCGACCTCGCCGCAGAACACCACGTCGGCCGCGGCCAGGTCGTCGGGCGCGGTCGTGGCCGCGGGCCCGCCGACGATCGTGCGACGCCCCAGCCGGCGCGCGCGCGCGATGAGCTCGAGCATCGACGGCAGCTGGATGCGCATGCCGCCGATCAGCACCACGTCGGCCCAGGCCAGCGCGGCGTCGTCGAGCGGCGTCACCGCGAGGTCGATCAGCCGGACCTCGGCCGACGCCGGCAGGTGCGCGGCGACGGTGATCAGGCCCAGCGGCGGCAACGTCGCGCGCTTGGCGATGATCGGCAGCGCGTGCTGGAAGCCCCAGTAGGTGATCGGGAACGCCGGGTGAGCGAGGAGGATGCGCATGCCGCCACGGTGCGCGTCCGCACGTCAGGATGACGTCACGACTCCGGCACGGCCCGACGACAACGACCGCGCGCGGGCCCGCGAGTTGATCGCGATCAAGTCGCGCCCAGGTTGGCTCAGGTCGCCCCGGCGATCAGCGTCGCCAGCCCGCGGCGCAGGTGCACCGGCAGGACCTGGTGGCGATAGTCGGGATCGTAGGGCAGGTTCGGCAGCGGCCGGCACTGGCGCGCGATCAGCTCCGCCAGCACGTCGGCGGTCGCCGGCGCCGACAGCGGCTGGCCACACACCGCGTCGGTCTTGCGCAGCACCCGCGGCGTCGCGGCCAGCGCGCCGACGACCACCCGGGCGCGCGTGATCATCGCGTCGGGCAGGTCGGCGGTGAGGTCGAACGCCAGCGCGATCGAGATGAGCGGGAAGTCGATGCTGCGCCGGACCGTCCACTTGACGTAGGTGGCGCGCCGCGGCCCGGGCGCGATCGGGATCCGGACCTCGGTGGCGAGCTCGCCGGGGGCGCGGGCGGTGTGGGCGGTGCCGTCGGCGCGGTAGTAGTCGACCAGCGCGATCGTGCGCTCCCCGCCGCGGCCGCGCAGCACCAGCTGTGCGTCGAGCGAGATCAGCACCGGCACGCAGTCGCTCGACAGCGCCGCGACGCATTGCTGGCCGCCGGGCACGACGTGACAGCGATCGCCGTGGGACTTGAGGCAGCCGCCGAGCGCGTCGCGCCACAGCGCGGTCTGGTTGACGTAGCGGCAGCGGGTGTCGGCGTGGAGGTTGCCGCCGAGCGTGGCCAGGTTGCGCAGGGTCGGGCCGGCCACGCGCCCGGCGGCCAGCGCCAGGCTCGGCGCCCGCGCGCGCACCAGCGGGTGCGCGGCCAGGTCGGCCAGGATCACGCCGGCGCCGACGCGCAGCTCGCCGTCGACCTCGGCGACGTGGCGCAGCGGCAGCCGACCGAGATCGACCAGCACCGTCGGCGCGGCCAGGCGGTGCTTGAGGTTGGGCAGCAGATCGGTGCCGCCCGCGAGCGCGCGCGCGCCCGGCTCGGCCAGCGCGGCGAGCGCGTCGTCGATCCGCGTCGGGCTGACCACGCGGAGCCGGGGCAGGCGCAGCATCAGCCGACCTCGCGGCGCTTGTGCGGCGCCAGCGCGCCGGCGGCCTCGCGCGCGGCCCGGTCGGTCAGCGCCGCCAGCACCTGCGGCGGCGCGAACGGCGTGCGGGTCAGGCGGACCCCGATCGCGTCGTAGATCGCGCTGGCGATCGCCGGGATGATCGGGTGCAGCGGGCCCTCGCCGGCCTCCTTGGCGCCGTACGGCCCCTGGGCGTCGGGGTGCTCGACGATCAGCGCGTGGATCGCCGGGGTGTCGAGCGCGGTCGGCATGCGGTAGTCGAGCAGGCTCGGCGCGGCGACCACGCCGCCGTGGGCGCCGTCGACGGTGTGGGCCTCCATCAGCGCCTCGGCCAGGCCCATGTAGACCGAGCCCTCGATCTGGCCGGCGACGATGCTCGGCGACAGCGCCTTGCCGCAGTCGTGGGCGGCCCAGACCTCGACGACGCGGACCTCGCCGGTGGCGACGTCGACCTCGACCTCGGCGACGTGGGCGGTGAACGAGTACGCCGGCGACGCGCCGATCGTGCCGCCGCGGTAGTCGCCGTGGCGATCGCGGGGCGTGTCGTAGCTGCCGGCCGCGGTCAGGAGCCCGTGGTCGGCCTCGGCCCACTGGAACGCCTCGGTCAGCGAGCACCGGCGCGCGGGATCGGTCAGATCGATCGCCGCGCGCGCGACCAGCCCGACCTGCCCGGGCGCGAGCTGCCAGCGGCGGGCCACCGCGCCGGCGACCTGGCCGCGCAGCGCGCGTGCGGCCGCGAGGCAGGCGTTGCCGACCATCAGCGTCACCCGCGAGCTGTAGGCGCCGAGATCGACCGGGCACAGATCGCTGTCGGCGGCGACCACGCGGATGTCGGCGAGATCGAGGCCGAGCTCCTCGGCGGCGATCACCGCGACCATCGTCGACGAGCCCTGGCCGATGTCGTTGGCGCCGGTGAAGATCCGGGCCCGGCCCGAGCGATCGAGCGTGATCTGGACGGCGGCCTGGGGCAGCTCGGTCGGGTAGATGCAGTAGTTGGTGCCGCTGATGTAGGTCGAGCCGGCCACGCCGAGGCCGCGCCCGTAGGGCAGCCTTGCGCGCCGCGCGCGCCAGCCCGAGCCGGCCTCGACCCGATCGAGGCACTCGAGGAACCCGCACGAGCCGACCGCGAACTGGTTGATCGTGCGCGCGTCGGCGCCGAGGAAGTTGCGGCGGCGCAGCTCGATCGGATCGACGCCGAGCTCGACCGCGGCCATGTCGAGCTGGCTCTCGAGCGCGAACCGCGGCTGGACGCTGCCGTGGCCGCGCTTGGGGCCGCACGCGGGCTTGTTGGTGTACGCCCGGGTCGAGTCGAAGCGGAACGCCGGCAGCAGGTACGGCGCGCCGAGGAGCTGGCCCGAGTAGTAGGTCGTGACCAGGCCGAAGCTCGAGTAGGCGCCGCCGTCGATCACCGTCCGGGCGTCGACCGCGGTGATGCGGCCGTCGCGGTCGAACCCGGTCTTGTAGTGCATCGCCATCGGGTGGCGCCCGCGGTGCGCGAGGAACACCTCCTCGCGGGTGTACAGGAACTTCACCGGCCGACCGGTCCGGACCGCGAGCAGCGCGGCGCAGAACTCCAGGTCGAACGGCTCGCTCTTGCCGCCGAACGCGCCGCCCACCGGCGGCTGGATCACCCGGAGGCGGTGCGCCGGCCAGCCCAGCACCTTGGCCAGCTCGCGGTGCAGGTAGTGCGAGACCTGGGTCGCCGACCACACCGTCAGGACGCCGTGGCCGTCGACGGTCGCCAGCGCGCAGTGGGGCTCGAGCGCGGCGTGGGTCGAGCCCTCGAAGTGAAACTCGGTGTCGAGCACCAGCGCGCTGCCGGCCAGCGCGCCGTCGACGTCGCCGAACGCGAGGTCGACGTGCTTGGACAGGTTGCCGTGCTTGGCGTACGGGTTGATCGGCTCGTCGGTCGACGCCAGCGCGGCGACCGGATCGAAGATCGCCGGCAGCGGCTGGTAGCTGACGACGATCGCGTCGACGGCGGCGATCGCGGTGTCCTCGTCGACCGCCGCGACCGCGGCCACGCCGTCGCCGACGTGGCAGACCTTGGTCACCGCCAGGGCGTTCTCGTCGGGCGTCCACGGGATGACGCCGTACGGCGTCGGCAGGTCGGCGCCGGTGATGACCGCGTGGACCCCAGGCAGCGCCAGGGCCGGCGCGGGATCGATCGCGATGATGCGCGCGTGGGCGTGGGGCGAGCGCTTGATGCGCCCGTGCAGCATGCCGGGCAGCTTGAGATCGTCGGTGTAGCGCGCGACGCCCCGCATGCGATCGACCGCGTCGATCTTGCGGTGGGCGCGACCGACCTGGTGGCCCGCGACCGCGCGGGCCTCGTCGCGGCCGTCGCCGACCTTGCGGAAGTCAGCCACCGTCGCCCTCGCCGGGGTCGGCGCTGGCGGCGACCACCGCGTCGAGGATCCGGGTGTAGCCGGTGCACCGGCACAGGTTGCCGGCCAGGGCGGCGGCGGCCTCGTCGCGGGTGACGGGGCGACCGGCGGCGCGCAGGAACGCCTCGGCGGCCATGACGATGCCCGGGGTGCAGAACCCGCACTGCGCCGCGACCGCGTGGTCGAACGCATCGAACAGCGGGTGCAAGGTCGGTCCGCGCAGGCCCTCGACCGTGGTCACCGCGCGACCGTCGACCTGGCGGGCCAGGACCACGCACGACGGCACGGGGCGGCCATCGAGCTGCACCGTGCACGCGCCGCAGTCGCCCTTGTCGCAGCCCTGCTTGGTGCCGATCAGATCGAGCCGGTAGCGGAGGACCTCGAGCAAGGTCCAGTGGGCGGGGGTGGCGACCGTGACCGGCTCGCCGTTGAGCGTGAAGCGCACCAGGCTGGTGTCATCGTCCATCGGACGTCCTCCCTTCGGCGAGCCCAGGCGGGGCGGTCATGGGCGATGCCAGATCCGCGCCGGGGCGCTGCCGATGACCCTCGTCAACTCGAGGGTGCGGACGCGCCCCACGCGCCCCATGCGCCTGGTGACGCGGCACGCCGCGCGCAAGCTTCGCGCGGCTCGTGCGCCGGTGCGCGCAAGGCGTGCGTGGATTCGCGGGGCGGCCCCTATCCCGGTGCGCAGTTGCCGCGCGATCCGGTCGGCCCACGGCCTGCAAGCCACTACCACATGACGCCGATCAAGCCCGGGGAGATCAGCAGCTGCTCGGCGTGTCCCTGCGGCCAGGCCGCCGGCGTCCGCTACGGTGGTCGCTGTCCCCTGGTGGATCGCAAGCGCCGGACCGACGAGATGATCTACCTGGAGGGCGACGCGGTGTCGTCGGTCTGGTTCGTCAAGCGCGGCACGGTGGTCCTGTCGCGGACCACCAGCGACGGCGCTGATCACGCCCACACCGTCCGGGCGGCCGGGACCTTCATCGGGCTGGAGGCGCTGATCCAGGGCACCTACGCCGACACCGCCCGCACCACCGCGCCGACCGTGCTGTGCGGCATCAGCCGGACCGGGCTCGACGCCTGGTTCGGGCCGCGCGGGACCCCGGCGCGCATGGCGCTCGAGCTGACGCTCGCGGCCGGGTGCGCAGCGCCGGTGCGCTCGGCGGCGTCGGACGGCACGTCGATCCAGCGCGTCGCCCGGTGGATCCTGACCAGCGGCGACGAGCAGCCGGTGCCGCGCACGGTCATGGCCTCGCTGCTCGGGATGGTGCCCGAGACGCTGTCGCGGGCCCTGGCGCAGCTCGACGCCGACGGCGCGATCGCCGTGACCCGGCGCGCGGTCACCGTCCGTGATCGCGCCGCGCTCGAGCAGCGCGCGCGCTGAGCTCGTGGCGCGCGGGTCGCGCGGAAGGCGCGGGTCGCGCGGAAGGCGCGGGTCGCGCGGAAGGCGCGCGGCGGTCGTGGCGCGCGTGGCGCACCTGGCGCGCGGATGACGCATGACGCGCAGATGGCGCGTGGCGCGCGCGCGCAGATGACGCGTGGCGGTCGTGCCCCGCGTGGTGTTCATGGCGCGAGCATGACGCGCGGCGGTCGTGCCCCGGGTGGTGTTCTTGGCGCGCGGGTCGTTCACGGCGTGCGCACGACGGCCTCGAGCTCGTCGTCGGTGAGGATCCGATCCTGGCGCTTGGCGTGCGCGAGCACCCGGCCGACCAGCTCGTCGGTGGCCGGGTAGCCGTGGTGCCGCAGCCACCACGCGGCGTTGGCGCGGCCGCTGTAGTGACCGACCGCGATCTCCTGGGTCCGACCGAACCGGCGCGCCGGCACCGACGAGTACACCCGATCGGCGAGGTCGAGATCGCCCGAGGCCTCGGCCTTGGCCACGGCCGCGGCGTGGACGCCGGTCGCGGTCCGGAACACGTCGCGGCCCGCCAGCGGGTACGACGCCGGGATCGGCACGCCGGTGGCCACGCTGATCTGCGTGACGTAGTCGACCAGGCACGACACGTCGTGGCGGGCCGGATCGAGCAGGCCGAGCAGGTGCAAGTTGAGCAAGATCAGATCGAGCGGGGCGTTGCCGGCGCGCTCGCCCAGGCCCAGGCCGCAGCCGTGGACCCGGTCGACGCCGCACTCGAGCGCGGCCAGCGAGTTGACCAGCGCGTGGCCGCGATCGTCGTGGCCGTGCCAGTCGACCGCGACCCGGTCGGCGACGTCGAGCGCGCGCAGCACGCCGCGGGTGAAGTTGACCAGGCTGCGCACGCCCTCGGGCGTGGCGTGGCCGCAGGTGTCGCACAGCACCAGCCGGCTGGCGCCGGCGTCGATCGCCGCGCGGAACAGCGTGTCGAGCGCGGTCGGGTGGCTGCGGCTGGTGTCCTCGGTGACGAACGACGCCGGCAGGCCGGCGGCCACGACCGCGCCGATCGCGGTCCGGGTGTGCGCGACCAGCTGGGCCAGGTCCCAGCCCTCGACGATGCTGCGGATCGGGCTCGAGCCGATGAACACCGTCACCTCGATGGCCATGCCGGCCTGCTGCGACAGGTCGAGGATCGGCGTGATGTCGGCCAGGACCGTGCGCGCGGCGCAGTTGGGCGTGAGCGGGAGCCGCTCGGCGTCGATGGTCCGCAGGAGCGCGAGCACGTCGGTGCGCGCGCGCTGGCCGGCGCCGGGCAGGCCGAGGTCGACCGCGTCGATCCCGAGCCGCGCCATCAGCCGCAGGAGCGCCTGCTTCTGCTCGATCGAGGGGTCGCGCACCGACGGCGCCTGCAGGCCGTCGCGGAAGGTCTCGTCGAGCAGCCCCGGCGGCTTGCGCACCGCCGGCCGGGCGCGGTCCTTCTCGTTCCAGTCGTAGATGCGGCTGGTCGGATCGTCGCGGTCGACCTGCAGCATGGCAAACCTCGGGCGGCGGTCAGCCGCCGACGGTGAGCGGCGCCGCGCCCAGGGCAGTCGGCGTCAGGGTGGAGCCCGCGGCCAGCTTGCGCCGACGGAACGCGCCCCACAGCGCGGCGCCGATCGCGCCGGCGTGGGCCGACAGCGGGTGGGTCAGGACCTCGGTCTCGGCGCCGCTGTCGTTGAGCCGCTCGCGCAGGGTCGCCATCAGGCCGGCGTTGCCGGCCAGGCCGCCGGTGACCATGACCGGCGTGCCGCCCTTGGCCGCGCGCAGGAGCTTGACCAGGCGGATCGCGACCGACTCGTGGATGCCGCGCAGGATCTCGGCGGTCGAGATGCCGCGCGAGACCATGTTGATCACGTCGGTCTCGGCCAGCACCGCGCAGATGCCCGAGACCGGCTCGGGCCGCGCCGCCGTCATCGCCAGCGCGCCGACCTCGTCGAGGCGGACGCCGAGGTAGCGCGCGATGTTCTCGATGAACTGGCCGGTGCCGGCCGCGCACTGCGAGGTCATGCGCGACGCCAGCACCCGGGCCCGGGGATCGATCACGATCGCCCGCGCCCACAGCGCGCCGACGTCGAGCACCGAGCGGGCCCGGGGCTCCAGGAACAAGCCGCCGCGGGCGTGGCAGGTCATGCCGTAGAAGTGGCCGGTGCGGACGCCCTCGGCGACGTCGCCGTCGCCGGTCGACGCGATGTAGGCCAGGTCGCCTTCGTCGACCTTGGCCGTGGCCAGCGCGCTGCGCAGCGCCGCGGCCAGCACCGCCTGGGGCGCGCGCCGCCGGATGCGCTCGAGGTGGGTGGCGCGGAGCTCGGCGCCGCGGTCGGCGTCGTCATCGAGGATGACGACCTTGATCGCGCTCGAGCCGACGTCGATGCCACAGGTGGTCAGGCGTTGCATCCGGCACACTCCTTGGCGTCGGGCAGGTCCTCGGCCGGCACCCCGCGTCGGGCGAACAGGGCCGCGCCGAGCGCGCCGGTGTAGATCGAGTCGGCGTGGACGTTGATCGTGCGCGGGCCGTAGTGGGTCCGGACCATGTCGTCGAGCGCGTTGACCGCGGCCTGGTTGCGCGCGACCCCGCCGGTGAACGTGAGCTGATCGGTGACCCCGCCCGAGCGGGCCAAGAGGCTCATCGCCCGGGTGATGATCGCGCGGTGCAGGCCGCTCAGCACGTCCTCGCGCTTCTCGCCGACCGCGAGCAGGTCGCGGATCTCGGTGCCCGCGAAGACGGTGCAGGTCGAGGTGATCCGCGACGGCCGCTTCGAGGTCAGCGCCAGCGGCCCGAGCTCGTGCAGGCCGAGCTGCAGCTCGTCGGCGATGTAGCCCAGGTAGCGGCCGCAGCCGGCCGCGCACCGATCGTTCATCTGGAAGGACGTCACCAGGCCGTGCCCGTCGACCTGGATCGCCTTGGTGTCCTGGCCGCCGATGTCGAGCACGGTCCGGGTCGCGGGCAGCATCGCGTGGGCGCCGAGGCCGTGGCACAGGATCTCCGAGCGGATGCACTCGCGCGGGAACGGCAGCCGGGCCCGGCCGTAGCCGGTGCCGACGAACCCGACCACGTCGAACGTCGCCGCGCCGGCGTCGCGCCCGGCCGCCAGCGCCGCGGCCCGCCGGTCGCCGGTCAGGCCCGCGTGCGCGACCGCGGCCGCGAACACGTCGTCGAACGGCAGGTCGATGAGCTGGTTCTCGGCGTCGAGGATCGCGCGGTCGTAGACGCCGAGCACGCGCTCGAAGTCGACGCCGGCGCGCGCGCTCTGCTCCTCGGCCAGCGCGTGGAAGCGGGCGCCGACGATGTCGCGGAAGAACGAGCCGCGGCTGCGCGCGGTGGCGTTGAACAGCTGGCTGGCCTCGTCGACCATGCGCGCCAGGATCACGTCGACCGCGGGCGCGAGGCGCGGGCCCTCGCCCGGGATCGCGGCGGCGGTGGCGCGGCACGACTGGCGCAGGGCGTCGAGCCGGGCCAGGTCAGCGCTGACCCAGAACGCCTCGGCGATCGCGGCGCCGTCGGGGCCGAGCAGGCGCAGCGCCAGGGCCAGGCGCGCGTCGGTCATCGCGTCGCGGCGGGCGATCTCGACCGCGACGTCGTAGTTGGAGCGGGTGTTGGTGATGCCGCGGCCGACGACGTGCTCGTCGCCGTCGACCAGCACGGCCTTGCTCGTGGTCGAGCCGAGATCGACGCCGAGGTAGAGCTTCACGGCACCACCTCGAGGTGGACGCGCGCGGGCGCGGGCGGCGTCGGGATCGAGCCGCCGGTGCGGCGGGCGTGGAGCATCTGCAGGTACGACTCGATGCGGTTCTTGATGTTGGCCTGGCCGTAGTAGCGGGCGTCGACGAGGTCGGACTCGATGAAGCCGCCGGGCACGCCGGTCAGGCGCTCGACCTCGCGCAGCATGTGGAGCTGGCCGGCCGAGAACGAGTTGCAGCTCTTGACCGAGTGGATCACGAAGCCGTCGGCCTCGTACTCCTTGACCATGTCGGCCAGGATCTGGCTGCGCCGCGGCAGCGGCAGGTTGGTGTAACAGGACAGGCAGTAGTCGGCGAGCGACTCGAGCGGGTTGGCTGGGTCGTGCAGGAAGCCGCGCTCGTAGGTGCCGCCGACCTGGGTGTAGGTCGAGGCCACGCACACCGCGCCCTCGTCGTAGAAGATCTTCCAGAAGTCCCGGAACGAGGTCCAGTTGGGCGGCCCCTCGACCACGAGCCGGAACTGCTCGTCGCCGAGCGTGCCCTCGGGCGTGATCGGACCGGCGCCGGCGGCCAGCCGCTCCTCGACCTCGCCCCGCAGCATCGCGTAGTACCGGCACGCGTCCTCGCTGCCGCGGAACGACGTGAAGATCGGGCCGATGTAGTAGACGCCGCCGAAGTAGGCGTCGATCGGCGACGGCCGGTGCTTGGCCGAGCGGAAGACCCAGGCCAGGTCCTCCTCGGCCCGGCGCGAGTTGGCCAGCAGCGCGCGCAGCTTGTCGAGGTCGAGCCGCTTGCCGGTGACCTTCTCGAGCTTGGGGATGACCTCGCGCTGGAGCTGCTCGACCACGTAGGCGCGCATGGCCGGGGTGACGACGCCGTCGCCGACGTACGGCACGTGCAGCATCGCCACCTCGCACTGGTACTGCTCGCGCAACAGCTCGAACCACTTCATGAACGTGAAGCAGCCGGTGAACGACAGGAGCAGCAGGTCGGGCGGCGGGATGGTGTCACCGGTGGGCCCGACGTTGCCCTTGGCCAGCATGCCGAGGTCGCACTTGACGTAGCTGCAGACGTCCTCGGAGTGGCCGCCGCGCTCGGCCTCGCGGATGAAGCCGCTCGAGCGCTGGCGCATCGCCGACTGCAGCGCGTTGACCTCCGGGTACACCGGGGCCACGTCGAACGCCGCCATCAGCTCGGCCAGGTTGCCGGGGACGAACGTGTAGACCACCGGCCGGCCCTCGTCCTTGGCCCGGCTGAGCCGCGCGAAGTACCCGGCGAGCAGGTCCTTCTGCGCGTCCATCGAGGCTTCCTTCTTGATCATGCGGTCCCCCACAGCTTGACGGAGTCGGCGAAGGTGCCGGCCTGCTCGCGGATCGCCTGGAACTGGCCGGTGTTCTCGGCGTACTTGAACGACGTGTACGGGATGTTGCGCTGGTCGAGCACGCGGGTCAGGCGCGGCTGATCGAGCAGCGCCGGGTCGCAGAACGACGGCGCGGCGAAGATCACGCCGTCGGCGCCGACCGCGGCGACCCGGTCGGCGAGGATCCGGCCGGCGTGGCCGTGCTCGTCGTAGCGCACCGCGGACGGGCGCGTGGCGCGCAGCCAGGCCGCGACGATCGCGGCCATCGGGTCGCCGTCGTCCCCCAGCACCGGATCGGGCCCGTTGGGCTCGACGCCGAGCGTCAGGTCGTCGTCGACGATGTAGCAGCCGGCCTTCTCGGCGGCGCGCAACAGCGCGCGCGGCGGCTGCTCGCAGAACGCGCCGACCAGGCACACGCGGATCCGATCCTCGGGCTTGCGGCCGCGGGCGGTGGCCGCGGCGAGGTAGGCCTCGGCCAGCTCGATCCAGGCCCGGGGCGGCATGCCGTCGGCGGCGCGGCGCAGCAGGTAGACCTCGTCGATCGGCAGGTTCCACGGCTCGCGCATGCGCGCGGCGGCCAGCTCGCGCATGACCGCGTGGGCGGCGGTGACGTCGGCGATGGCGGCGTGCAGCCGGCTCGGGTCGGGCGCGAGGCCGCTGCGCGCGCACAGCTCCTGGAACAGCGCGGTCAGCTCGTGGTGCAGGTAGGCCGCGGCGCTGGCCGGCTCGGCGGTCTGGGGCGGATCGATGAACCGCACCAGGTGCTGCGGGAACGTGGTCTGCCACATGCCCGACAGGTTGCGGATGACGTCGCAGGTGTTGGGGAAGACCATGCCGTCGAGGCCGTCGAGGTGGCCGAGCAGCCCCAGCTCCAGCGTCGAGCGCGGCAGGTGACAGATGTACGACTGGTAGTAGGCGTCGCCGCGGATGGTCTCGATCCGATCGCCGGCGCCGCGGACGAACACCGGCAGCGCGCCGGCGGCCCAGCAGGACCTCGCGCGGCGCGAACACCGGCATGCACCCGATCGCGATGCGGTTGGGGCCGGCCTCCTTCCAGGCGCGGACGTGGGTGAGGGCGACGTCGTCGAACCGCGCCTCGAGGTCGCGGACGAGATCGTCGACGGACGGGGTCGGGGTGGTGGTCACCGGTCCTCCCAGCGGGGCGGGCGCTTCTCGAGGAAGGCGCGCACGCCCTCCTCGGCGTCATGGGTGGGCGACAGCTCGGCGGCGTAGAGCCGCTCGAGCACGGGCAAGAGGTCGTCGAGGTCGCGCCGCAGGCCGGCGCGGGCCGCGCGCGTCGCCAGGCGCAGCGAGCTGGCGCTGTGCGGCACCAGGCTGGCGCGGATCCACGCGGCGGCCGCGGCCTCGGGGTCGTCGGCGACCGCGGTGGCGAGGCCGAGCTCGACCGCGGCGGCCGCGTCGACGGACCTGCCCGAGCACAGCAGGTCCTCGGCCCGGGCCTGGCCGAGCCGGCGCGGCAGCAGCACCGACGCCACCGGCGCCAGCGCGCCCAGGCGGATCTCGGGCTGCCCGAGCTGCGCGTCGGGGGCGACGAACACCCGCGCGGCCAGGCTGGCCAGCTCGAGGCCGCCGCCGAGGCAGTGGCCGCGGATCGCGGCGACGATCGGCAGGTCGCACGCGAGCAGCGCGCGGATCGCGCCGTGGAAGCGGGCGAGCATGCCGGCGGCGTGGGCCCGGGCGTGCTCGGGCACCGACGCGCCGACCGAGAAGTTGGGGCCGGCGGCGGACAGCAAGATCGCGCGGGCGTGGGTGGCGCTGGTGATCGCGGCGGCCTGGACGGCCAGCACGTCGAGCGCGGCGCCGTCGAGGACGTTGCGCGGCGGCCGGGTCAGGCGCAGCTCGACGAACGCGCCGTCGTCGTGGACCTGCAGGGTGATCGGGGCGTCGGTCATGGGATCAGCACCGGGCGATGGTCGACCTGGTGATCGCGGACCGCGGCCAGCACCGCCGGGGCGTCGGCGAGCGCGTGGCGCCCGACCGCCGAGGCCAGATCGATCTTGCCGGTCAGCGCCAGCTCGAGCGCGGGGGCGTAGAGCGCCGGATCGGCGCCCCAGTTGCCGTAGGCCTCGGCGTCGAGCGCCATCAGGTTCGACAGCCGCAGCGGGATCACCTCGGGCGTGAACCCGACGATCGCGAGCTTGCCGCCGCGGGTCAGCAGGGCGAACGCGAGCTGCTGCCCGGCCGGCGTGCCCGAGCACTCGAACACGTGCCAGCCGGCGTCGGGCGCGCCCGCGCCGAGGCGCTTCGCCAGCTCCTTGCGGGCGGCCTTGGGCTCGACGGTGCGCGGGTCGACGACCACCCGGGCGCCGTGGGCGGTCGCGCGCTCGAGCCGCGCCGGCGCGACGTCGATCGCCACGACCGTGGCGCCGAGCGCGACCGCGATCTCGACCAGGAAGCCGCCGACGCCGCCGGCGCCGACCACGATCGCGACGTCGCCGGCCGCCAGGCCGGTGCGCGTGACCGCCTGCAGCGGCGTGGTCACCGCGTCGGCGATCGCCGCGAGGCGCCACGGCTCGTCGACCGCCGGCACCGGGCACAGGTAGCGGCTCGGCACCTGCACGTGGGTCGCGAACCCGCCGTCGTGGTGGTTGCCGGGCATGCGGCCGTGGGCGCACGCGGTCGGTCGGCCGCGCCGACACGCCGGACACTCGCCGCACGGGCTCACCGCGGGCACCAGCACGAGGCCGCCGTCGGCGCGGCGGCCGATGATCTCGTGCCCGAGCACCAGCGGGCCTTTGTGCGCGGGCGCGACGCCGTCGTAGAGGTACCCGAGGTCGGTGTGGCACACACCGCAGCCGAGCACCTCGACCGTGACGTGGCCGGGCGGCGGCTCGGGCAGCGGCTCCTCGAACCAGGCCAGCTGGCCCGGGCCGGTCATCCGCCAGCCCCTGCGGATCGTGTCGTCCATGAGCGCACTCTAGGAGCGCGCGCTCGCGGCGGCTTGACGGTGGTCAAGTGCGAGCCGGATTCCGGCGGGCCCCTGCGCGCACCCCCGCACGAATCGCTGGCGGAGTTGATCGCGATCAACTCGCCGGGCCGACCCCGGCGCTACCAGAGGGACATGTACGACCACGACCTCGTGCCCGGCTACACGTTCAAGCACATCCGCGTCGAGCGCCACCCGGTCTTCGACGCCAAGGGCGGCGCGGTCGAGGGGCTCCACAACCTGTGGATCGTCCTCGACAACGAAGCCCAGTTCAACTCGTACACGACCGACACGATCAAGGAGGTGATCCTGGCGTTCCGGCACGCCTCCAACGATCGCGCCGCGGTGTGCGCGGTGTTCACCGCCGCTGGCCACAAGGCGTTCTGCTCGGGCGGCAACACCCGCGAGTACGCGACCCGCTACGCCGGTCACGCCGGCGAGTACCGCCAGTACATGCGCCTGTTCAACGACATGGTCTCGGCGATCCTGGCGTGCGACAAGCCGGTGATCTGCCGCGTCAACGGCCTGCGGGTCGGCGGCGGTCAGGAGATCGGCATGGCCTGCGACTTCTCGGTCGCGTCGGACCTGGCGCGGTTCGGCCAGGTCGGCCCCAAGCACGGCTCGGCGCCCGACGGCGGCGCCACCGACTTCCTGCACCTCTACGTCGGGATCGAGCAGGCGATGCTGTCGTGCACCACCGCGGCCGGGCTGTGGAGCGCGCACAAGGCGATGCGGCTGGGCCTGCTCACCGAGATCGCGCCGGCGCTCAAGGTCGACGGCGCGTTCGTGCCCAACCCGCTGGTCGAGACCGCGCGCTACCTCGACGAGCGCGGCCAGATCGTCTACGGCGAGAGCAAGACCGGCGACGCGCTCGCCGCCGGCAAGGCGCTGCTCGCCAGCGGCACGGTCGACCTCAGCGAGCTCGATCGCGCGGTCGATCGGCTGACGACGAAGCTCCTGATGACCTTCCCCGAGTGCTCGATCAAGACGATCGAGAGCCTGCGCAAGAAGAAGCTCGAGCACTGGGACAAGAACAAGGAGCAGAGCCGCGCGTGGCTGGCGCTCAACATGATGGCCGAGGCCAAGGCCGGCTTCCGCGCCTTCGAGTCCGGCGGCGCCCGCGAGGTCGACTTCGTCGGGCTGCGCCAGCGGCTGGCGCTCGGGGCCACGTGGGAGGGCGCCGACCTCGAGACCGCGATCATGCCGCCGCCGAAGGCCTGAGCCGTCGGCCGGCGGCGGTCACCGGGGGTGCGGGGGCGGCGATCTATGGCGGCGGCGGCGGATCGCGGCGGCAGCGAGAACGTGAACTCCCAGACGACGATCGACGAGACCGGGCGGTCGGCGTCGTCGAGCGCGAGCGTGCACTCGAGCGCGGCGGCCGGTCACGGCGGCAGCGAGAACGTGAACTCCCAGACGACGATCGACGAGACCGGGCGGTCGGCGTCGTCGAGCGCGGGCGTGAACTCGAGCGCGCGGGCGCGGCGCAGCGCCAGCTCGTCGAGGCCGTGGCCCAGGCGCGTGACCAGCGTGGCCTTGACGACCTGGCCGCGCTCGTCGACCACCAGCTTGGCCTTGATCACGCCCTCGGTGCCCAGCGCGCGGGCCTCGGCCGGGTAGTCCTTGCCGGCGTCGAAGTAGTCGAAGTCGCCCTTGGGCTTCGCGCGGGTCTTGATGGCCGCGACCGACACCGGCCGGGCCTGGACCGCGGGCCCGACGCCGCTGCCCGAGCCGCCGCCGGAGCCGCCGCCGCTGCCACCGCCGCCGGTGGGGCCGGTCGGGGGCCGGCCGGTCGCGACCGCCGGACCGTTCCCGCCAGCGCCGAGATCGGGCAGGCGGTAGATCGGCGCGTCGCCGCCGCCGGTGCTCGGCGTGTCCGACGGGGGCGGCGCGGTCTCGGACGGCGGCGGCGTCGCGGTCGTGGCGGCGCGCCGGCGCGTGGTCGGCGGCGCGACCG
The DNA here is from genome assembly GCA_016717005.1 of Myxococcales bacterium. NCBI lineage: Bacteria > Pseudomonadati > Myxococcota > Myxococcia > Myxococcales > Myxococcales bacterium. Next base: position 71,719 of record JADJUF010000024.1, read on the forward strand.
GGGTCGGGGCGACCAGGTCGGTCGGCGGCGGGGCGGTGGCCACCTCGGGCTCGGCCGGCGGCGGCGGCGGCGGTGGTGGTGGGCGCAGCGCCGCGACGTCGACGTCGACCAGCGAGATCCGCGGCGGCGGCGGCTTGGGCTCGGACTTGTTGACGACCCCCACGGCGTCGACGACCACCGCCGCGATCAGGTGCACGGCGACGGTCGCGGCGATGGTGAGGTGCAGCGTCGTCGCCATGAGCTACTGCGGCGCGACCGCCGGCTGCGGGGTGGTCACGGTCGTCGGCGCGGCCGCGGGATCGTTGGCGAGCGAGATGCTCTCGATACCGGCGGTCTTGGCCAGCTCGATCGCGCCGAAGATCGCGCCGTAGGCGGCGCTGGTGTCACCGACGATGATGGCCTTGGCGTTGGGATCGCGCTTGGCCAGGTCGGTCAGGGTCTGCTTGGCCTTGACGCGGTCGGGGTAGGCCTCGCCCTTGATGTAGACCACGCCGCCCTTGTCGACGGTGATGATCACGGTGCCGGGCACGTCCTGGCCGACCGACGACTTGGGCTTCTCGACCTCGACGCCGCGCTGCACGATCAGGCGCGCCGTGACCATGAAGATCACCAGCAGCACCAGCGCGACGTCGACGAACGGCGTGACGTTGATGTCGGTGATGACCGCGCCGTCGTCGTCCTGGTACAGGCTGCCGCCGGCCATCAGCGGCTCCGCTCGGCGGCGTGGGCGGCGGCCAGCACCGCGTGGGCCATCTCGTCGGCGCCGCCCATGACCACCTTGAGCCGGCGGCTGAAGAAGTTGTAGGCGACGACCGCCGGGATCGCGACCAGCAGGCCGATCGCGGTGGCGGTGAGGGCCTCGGCGATGCCGGCCATGACCGCGGTCTCGCTGCCGGTGGTGGCCGCCTTGAGATCGTCGAACGCCTTGATCACGCCGAGCACGGTGCCGAACAGCCCGACGAACGGGACGTTGTTGCCGAGGGTGCCGAGCACGATCAGGTTCTTGTCGGCGTCGCGGCGCCAGCGCGCGCGCTCGCCGTGCATGGCCTCGGCGGCGGCGGCGGGGCCCCCGGCCAGGGCCTCGAGCCCGGTGGCCGCGACCTGCAGCGGGATCGCCGGCGACGCGCGCCAGCGCTTGGCCAGCGCGGCCCGGGCCTCGTCGTCGGTGGCGCGGGCCAGCTCGCCGCGCGCGCTCGCGGTGTCGCCGTCGCGGTGGCGGAACCACAGCGCGCGATCGACCATGATCGCGATCGACACGACCGACAGGACGATCAGGAGCCACATCACCCACTCGGCACCGAGGAGCGCGAAGTCGACGAACGATTGCGTGAGGTTCATGGGCGGGCTACTCGAGAGGTTGGTCGGAGGGATCGGCCGCGGCACCGGCGCCGCGGTCGGCGGGAGAGTCGTCGAGCGCGTCGGCGTCGGCGGGCGCGGCGTCGGCGCCGAACCCGTCCGGGCACTTTTGCACCTCGCGCAGGATCGCGGTGGCGTAGGCGCCGGCGGGCAGTGAAAACGTGACGCGGATCGCGTCGGGCGCGACCACCTCGACCGCGGTGCCGGCCAGCGCGAGGAAGCCGACCCGCCGGGTGCCGCTGGCGAGGCCGCCGAGGCGGGCGAAGTCGGCCGGGCCCAGGCCGATCGCGTCGAGCAGCCGGGCCTCGCGCACGTGCGCGGGCGAGCCGTCGGGCGGCGACCTCATCGCCGCGCCGAACATCGGTCCGGTCAGCGCCACCTCGCCGGCGTCGAGCCGCGGCTGATCGATCTCGGGCTCGCTCGACACGAACATGCCGCCGGTGGCCGGCTTGGTCAGCACGTCGCCGGCGAGCACGGTGCGGTCGAGCCCGTCGGCGAGGCGCTCGCACAGCCACTGGTTGAACAGGTGCGACTGCAGCGCCGACACCAGGAAGCGCTTGCGCTTGGGCGGGCCGCCGCCCTTGCCGCCGCTGCGGATCACCGCGAGGCCGGCGGCGGGGTTGTCGCCGCGGGCGCCGAACCGCTGCTCGCCGTACCAGTTGGGCGCGCCGGCGGCGAGCGCCGCGAAGATCGCCTCGGCCTGCGCGGCGGCGACGCTGGCGTCGTCGAGCCCGCGCACGACCAGCGCGAACCGGTTGCCGTGCAGGTGGCCGGTGCGGAGCTTGTGGCGGTGCCGGACCGCGGCCAGCACCGTCAAGCCGGGCTCGGCCAGGTCGGCGAGCTGCTCGGGGCGCGCCGGCGGCGGCAGCGACAGCCACTGGCGCGTGACCGCGTGCCGGTCCTTCATCCCGGCCCAGCCGACGTCGCGCGCCGGCACCCCGGCGGCGGCGGCCAGCCGGTTCGCGGCCTCGGGCGTGGTCAGCCCGCGCTTCTCGATGTGGACGAAGACGTGGTCGCCCTCACCGCTGGGCGGGTAGGCCGGCAGCTCGTCGACGGCGAAGTCGTCGTCGCTGGCGCGGAGGTGGCCGCCGATGCCGGGCAGCGCGCTGGTGCGGTATGGCAGCACGAGGGCGGCCAGGGGCGTCGCGGTCACCGCCTTACTCTGGCATGGCCGCGCCGATGGTACAGTCGCCCGGTGCGCTTCTGCTGCCTGGCCATCGCCGTGACGCTCGGGGCCTGTGGCGGGCGCCGGCCGCCCCCCGCCGCCCCCGGCCACCATGACACCACCCCCGTGACGCTGGCCGACGCGGCCTTGCCGTTCGCGATCGTCGACGGCCACACCGGCCGCGCGGTCACCCCCGAGGCGTTCTGGGCCGCGCTGACCGCCGCGCGCGCGGTCTGCGCCGGCGAGGAGCACCCCAACCCGCACCACCACTGGGCCCAGCTCACGATCGTCGAGCACCTGGTCGCGGCGCCCGGGCGGCGCGCGCTCGGGCTCGAGATGATCCAGACGCCGTTCCAGGGCGTCGTCGACGACTTCGCCACCGGCGTGATCGACGAGCCGACGTTCTTGACCCGGGTGGGCTGGAGCGATCGCTGGGGCTACCCGTGGAGCCTGTACCAGCCGATCATCGCGGCGGCGACGGGCCACCACTGGGGCGTGCGGGCGCTCAACGCCCCGGCCGAGCTGGTCAAGCGCGTGTCGAAGGTCGGCGTGGCCGGCCTCACGCCCGCGGAGCAGGCCCAGCTGCCCGAGCTGGTCCTCGACGACGCCCGCCACCGGGCCTGGTTCGACGCGCTCATGGCCGACATGGGCGAGCACGGCGGCGCGAACATGCCGACGCCCGACAACATGTACGCGGCCCAGGTGCTCTGGGACGAGTCGATGGCGGCCGGCGCCAAGGCCTGGCTCGACGGCGCCGACGCGATCGTGATCATCGCCGGCAACGGCCACTGCCACGACTCGGCGATCGTCGGTCGCCTGCGGCGGCGCGGCGTCACCGACGCGGTGTCGGTGCGGCCGATCATCGACGACGGCGACGGCAACGTGGCCGCGGCCCTGGCCGAGGGCGGCGTCGACTACCTGTGGATCATGACCCGCGCCGCCGCCGCCACGCCCGCCGCCGCCACGCCCGCCGCCGCGCCGTGATCAGGCGCCGGCTTCGCCGAGCAGCTGCCCGGCCTTGGCGCCGAGCCAGCTGCGGATGAACATGCAGTACTCGGCGCACTCTTCCTTGGTGTCGGGCGCCGGGAACAGCGTCATCGCGTTCATCGGGTTCTTGCTCACGAGCGCGTCGTAGATCGCCTTGGTCGCGGCGGCGGTCTTGGCGCCGAGGAAGCCGTCGACGGTGAGCGCCTTGTACCCGAGCGCCTCGGCGAAGCGGTTCAGATCGGTCTGGAGCGCCTTGAAGTCGTCGTGGACCGGACCGGCGCCGTAGGCGATCGCGTCCTTGGTGTTCCACTCCTTGCCGCTGCCGCGGTGGTAGCGGCGCAGGTCCGAGAGGTTGAGCGCCTTGCGCGCGGTGGTCTCGAGCCAGGTGCGCGACGCCATCGCGTTCTCGGCGGTGCCGGCCACCGTGGTCGGCGGGATCAGCGTCGCCGCCAGGAGCGGGTTGGCGGCGACCACCGCGAGGTGCGTGGCCTTGAGCGCGGCCAGCGTCTGCGGGCCGAGGACGCCGTCGACCTTGACCGTCTCGAAGCCGACCTTCTCGGCGAAGTAGTTGAGGTCGGCCTGGATGCCGCGGAACACCTCGCGCGCGGCGCCGGTGCCGGTGATCGTCTCGCCGTGCTGGGTCCAGTCGCGGCTTGCCTCGAGCTTGCGGTCGTCAGTCATCTCGTCCTCCTCGTGGTGAGGCGCCAGCCTACACGACTCGCCGCCGCCAGGGCCGCGCCGGCGGACATCGCTCGGGGCCGCGCGGGGCACCGCTCGGGTAGGTGCTCGGCCAGGCGCGCCGCCAGTCACCCGGCTCGGGTGGCCGCGGGGCGCTGCGCAGCCGTCGCGCGACCCGCGCACCTGGCACACGCTCGACGGCGCGCGGCCGGCACGTCAGCCTCGGGCGAACAGCCAGGTCTGGACGACGCGCGGCCGGCAGCGGTTCGGAGGCGCGCGCCCCGGCGCCAGCCGTCGGCCAGCAGCCAGGTGTGCGCGATGTGCTGACGGCAGCGACTCGACGGTGCGCAGCCCCGGCGCCAGCCGTCGGCCAGCAGCCAGGTGTGCGCGATGTGCTGACGGCAGCGACTCGACGGTGCGCAGCCCCGGCGCCAGCCGTCGGCCAGCAGCCAGCGCAGCCCCGACGCCAGCCGTCGGCCAGCAGCCAGGTGTGCGCGATGTGCTGACGGCAGCGACTCGACGGTGCGCAGCCCCGGCGCCTGCCGTCGGCCAGCAGCCAGCGCGCGCAGCGCGCGGTCAGTCCTTGACCATGCGCAGGTAGAGCATCGCGCTCTTGTTGCCGGGGTCGCGGACGAGCACCTCGCGCCACTCGCGGACCGCGTCCTCCTTGCGGCCGGCCGAGAAGTACGTGACGCCGAGGTGCACGCGCGCCGGCATGTACGCGGGGCGCTGGTCGCGCGCCATCGTCAGCTCGCGGATCGCGGCCTCGTGATCGCCCATGTCGCGGTAGACCGCGCCGAGGCGCACGCGCAGGTCGGCGAACTCGGGACACAGCGCGAGGGCGTTGCCGTACTCGCGCACCGCCTCCTCGTACATCGCCAGGCTGGCGTAGCCCGAGCCGAGGTCGGCGTGCATGTTGGCGAGCTTGCCGCGGGCGAACGGGTCGATCGCGCGCGGGGCCTTGTAGCTGGTGGTCACGACCCGCGCGTAGATCTCGCGCGCGAGGTCGTACTTGCCGCGGTCGTTGTAGGTCACCGACAGGTTGAGCGCGGCCTCGGTGTAGTTGGGGTTGATCGCCAGGGCCGCCTCGAACGCGGCCTCGGCCTCCTGGAACCGCCCCTGCGCGTGGAAGATGACCCCGAGCATGTTCGAGACGTCGGCGAAGCGCGGCTCGAGCTCGACCGCCTCGGTCAGCAGCGGCTCGGCCTTGTCGTACTCGCCGGCCTTGTAGTGCTCGCGGCCGACTGTGATGAGCTGATCGACTCGATCCGACATGGTCGCTCCGGGGGCGGGTCGCCCGCTTGTGACGTGGCCCCGTCAGGGCTTGGGTGGGGTCGCAGCCGGCAGGCGCGCGATCGCGCCCTTGGCGTCCCCGGCCTGGCTGCTCTTGGGGTACTTGCTCACGAGCTGGGCCCAGGTCTCGCGCGCCCGGTCGGGCATGTCGACCTTGGCGTAGGCGCGGCCGAGCAGCCACAGCGCGCGCTCGTCGTAGCCGACGCCGCTGTAGCGGTCGAGCAGCCGGCGCAGCCGCAGCACGGTGCCCATGGGCTTGCCGCGATCCCAGTAATAGGTGGCGACGTACCACTCGTGATCGGCGAGGCGCTTGGCGACCTTGGTGCGCAGCTCGACGCCGCGCTTGCGGAACGGCGAGTCGGGGAACTTCGCGAGGAACCGGTCGAGCTCCTCGGCCGCCTCCTCGATCGAGGTCTGGTCCTTCTCGTACGAGGGCGGGACGATCCACATGTCGCCGGGGAGCTGCTTGTAATAGGACTCGGCGACGCGGAGGCTGGTGTAGCCGTTGGCGACGAGCTCGTGGGTCACGTGCAGCTTGGCGAAGACGCGGTAGCTCTCGGCGGCGTCGAGGTACTCCTCGGCGCCGAACAGCGAGTCGGCGAGGCGGAGCTCGGCGAGCACCGCGAACTTCGAGTACGGGAAGCGGCTGCGGATGAAGCTGAAGTACTTCGCCGCGGCCTGCCACTCCTCGCGCTCGAGCATGGCCATGCCGCGGTCGTAGTTCTTCTGCGCCGAAACCGAGTAGTCGACCGCGGTGGGGCCCGAGCGGCCGCCGCACGCGGTGGTCCCCAGCGTGCCCGCGAGGGCGAGGGCGAGGGCGAGGATCAGGGCAGGGCGGCGCGAAATCATCTGGGAAGTCCCGAAGTTGAGCATGTGTACACCGCAGGGGCCGACGGGGTCAAACGTTAGACGCGCACGTGCGCGTGTCGGGTTGGACCGCGGATCGCCCGCGGTGGTTGCCGGGCGCGTGCGCTTGTGGCTCCATGGCGCCATGGTCGCCCTCCGGCACTGGCTCGTCGCGCTCGTCCCCCTCGCCGCGTGCGGGAGCACGCCCCGGACGCCGGTGCTGCTGGCGCCGCCGCCGGCCCCGGCCACCGTCGGGACCCTGGCCGGGCCGCTGTGCAACGGCCAGACCTGCACCTGCCGGTCGGCCGACGCGCCCGGGGATGGCGGCGCGGGCACGCCCGACGACGGGGTCAAGCGGTTCGAGCTGCGGGTCGGTCCGTCCGAGCACGAGCTGTGGATCACGGTCGACGACGACGTGCTCTACAAGAGCCGGGCCCGGGCCCTGGACTGCTTCTACCTCGACCTCGGCGCGGGCGAGCACAAGGTCGGGCTGCGAGCCTCGAACGACGGCGGCGTGTCGGCGGCGGTGACGATCGCCGAGTACGCGCCGGCGACCTCGTCCTGGTACGACACGTTCCGGTTCGAGTGCGGCACCCCCGGCGTGTGCTCGTACGACGAGCTGGCCGAGTACAAGGCGTCGCTCGTGAAGTACAAGCGCAACATCCACGACCCGTGCGGGTCGGTGAAGGTCAAGGGCCTGGCCTGGGACACCGACGTCGCGCCCGATCGCGCGCACCCAGGCAACCTGGCGGTGGCGCTGACGCTCGCCGTCTACGACTTCGCGCCCAAGCTGCCGCACGGCGATCCCGCGTGCGCGAACCGGTTCGAGTGACGCGCGCGTCGGGCGGCCGATGACCGCGTTCGCGTACCCCGACGCCTACGACGTGATCGTCGTCGGCGCCGGCCACGCCGGGTGCGAGGCGGCGCTGGCGGCGGCCCGGCTGGGCGCGCGCACGCTGGTGCTGACCGGCTCGCTCGAGCTGGTCGCGCAGATGTCGTGCAACCCGGCGATCGGCGGCGTCGCCAAGGGCCACCTGGTCAAGGAGATCGACGCGCTCGGCGGCGCGATGGCCCAGGTCATCGACGCGACCGGCATCCAGTTCCGGCGGCTCAACGCGTCGAAGGGCCCGGCGGTGCGCTCGACCCGGGCCCAGGCCGACAAGCTGCGCTACCGCGAGGCCATGCGCGGTCGGCTCGAGGACACGCCCGGGCTGGCGCTGCGCCAGGCCGAGGTCGCGTCGATCGACACCGACGAGCGCGGCGGGCGGCCGCGGGTGGTCGGCGTGACGACCACGATGGGCGTGCGGTTCCGCGGCGGCGCGGTCGTGATCACGACCGGCACGTTCCTGCGCGGGGCGATCTTCGTCGGCGACGCCCGCGCCGCCGGCGGCCGGGCCGGCGAGGCCCCGGCGGTGTCGCTGTCGGGCTCGCTGGCGCGGCTGGGCCTGCCGCTGGCGCGGCTCAAGACCGGCACGCCGTGTCGGCTCGACGGCAAGACCATCGACTACGCCGCGCTCGAGGTCCAGGCCGGCGACGATCCGGCGCCGCGGTTCGCGCTCGACGCGTCGACCGCGCCGCCGCCGCTGGTGCAGCGGCCGTGCTGGCTCACGGCCACGACCGCCGCGACCCACGAGCTCATCCGCGCCAACCTGCACCGCTCGCCCCTGTACCAGGGCGCGATCGCCGGGGTCGGACCGCGCTACTGCCCGAGCATCGAGGACAAGGTCGTCCGGTTCGCGGACAAGCCCCGCCACCAGATCTTCCTCGAGCCCGAGTCCACCGACCGGTTCGATCGCGGCGAGATCTACCCCAACGGCATCTCGACGTCGTTGCCGTACGACGTGCAGCTGGCGCTGGTGCGCACGATCCCGGGCCTCGAGCGCGCCGAGATGACCCGGCCCGGCTACGCGGTCGAGTACGACTACGTCGACCCGCGCGAGCTCCTGCCGACGCTCGAGACCCGGCGGGTCGCGGGCCTGTACCTGGGCGGGCAGATCAACGGCACGTCGGGCTACGAGGAGGCCGCGATCCAGGGCCTCCTGGCCGGGGCCAACGCCGCGCTGGCGCTGGCCGGGCGCGACCCGCTGATCCTGTCGCGGGCCCAGGCCTACGGCGGCGTCCTCGTCGACGACCTGGTCACGCGCGGCACCAAGGAGCCGTACCGGATGATGACCTCGCGCGCCGAGTTCCGGCTGCTCCTGCGCGAGGACAACACCGCCGACCGGCTGCTGCCGACCGCGCGCGCGGCCGGTCTGGTCGACGACGCGCGCTGGGCCTGGTTCGAGGCCCGGCAGGCGGCGCTGGCCGCGGCCCGCGAGCGCGCGCTGCGGGCGTCGGTCACCGGCACGCCCGCGGTCGAGGCGGCGCTGGCGCGGCTGGGCTCGGCGTCGGTGGCCGGGCGCCGCGCGACCCTGGCCGATCTCCTGCGCCGACCCGAGCTCGACTGGCGCGCGGTCGAGGAGGTCGCGGCCGCGGGCGGGGTGGCGGCCGCGACGACCGCGCCGGCGCTGCTCGAGCAGGTCGAGACCGAGGTCAAGTACGAGGGCTACCTCAAGCGCCAGGCCGCCGACGCCGCGCGCCTGGTCGAGGCCGACCGGGTGCCGCTGGCCCTCGACCTCGACTACGCCGGCATCCCGGGGCTGTCGCGCGAGGTGATCGAGAAGCTGTCGTCGCTGCGGCCGGTCTCGGTGGGGCAGGCGGCCCGGATCGACGGGGTCACCCCGGCCGCGATCTCGATCTTGATGACTCATCGCGCCTTGACGCGACGCCGTGGGGCCGACGTAAGCTCATCGGAATGACGAAGCGTCAGTCGAGGTTGTTCGGTCGTGTCACCCTGGGGTCGCTGGCGGCCTCGCTCCTGGCCGCCGGGAGCGCGCAGGCCGGCGGCCTGTACCTGCCCGGCAGCGGCCCGGTGTCGGTCGCGCGCGCCGGCGCGTCGGTCGCGTCGCTGTCGGATCCGTCGGCGATCGGCGTGAACCCGGCCGGCCTGGCGGGCACCAAGGGCACCGTCGTCCACGTCGGCAGCTCGCTGGTCAGCTTCAACATGACCTTCCAGCGCTACGGCGTGCATGAGGACGTGCCGGGCCGCACCGACCCGTGGGAGGGCCAGCCCTACGCCGCGGTGTCCGACGACTCCAAGCCGGCGATCGGCATCGGTCAGTTCCAGGCGGTGCCGACCATCGCGATCGCCACCGACCTGTCGAGCCTGGTCAAGGGCCTGGCCCTGGGCGTCGGCATCTACGCGCCGACCGCGTACCCGGCGCGGCGCATGGGCGCCGACTACACCCTCGAAGATCCGACCCGCCCGCCGCCGCCGACCCGCTACGACGTGATCGAGCAGACCGCCGCGGTGGTGCTGCCGTCGATCGCCCTGGCCTACCGCCCGATCCCGAAGCTCGACATCGGCGCCCGGTTCTCGTCGGGCTTCGCTGACATCGACGCCACGACCTACGTCTGGGGGCTGTCGAACTTCGAGGAGTGGGCCGGCAAGGACGCGAAGTTTCACGTCAAGGTCAAGGACCTGTTCGTGCCAGCGTTCGGTCTGGGCGCGCGCTACCGGGTGACGCCGGCCATAGAGGTCGGCGCCGCGTGGTCGAGCGCGATCGAGGTCCGGGCCGACGGCATCGGTGACGCGGTCCAGGGTTCGGGCGTCGAGCTCGGGCCGGGGCAGCGGCCGACGATCATCCCGATCGAGGACAGCGCGGCGCAGTGCAACAAGGGCGGCACCGCCGCCGAGCTCAAGGCGTGCGTGAACCTGAACCTGGCGGCGACGGTCACCGTCGGCGGCCGGTACATCGTGCGCGACGCCGCCGGCAAGCAGATGGCCGACGTCGAGGCCAACGTCGCCTGGGAGCAGTGGAGCAGCGCGACCGACCAGGAGGTCATCGTCGACGGCTTCGCGTCGCTCGACGGCACCACCAACGCCGGCGTGCCGCTCAACAAGACCATCATCCGCCACGGCTTCAAGGACACCTACTCCTTCCGCCTCGGCGGCTCGTACGAGCGCGACATGGGCCCGGGCCGGGTGACCGTGCGCGGCGGCGTCGCCTACGACACCACCGCCGCCAAGACCGGCTGGGAGCGCGCCGACCTCGACGGCGCCGCCCGCACGACCATGGCCCTGGGCGGGTCGATGACCCTCGACAAGGTCCGCATCGACATCGGCGGCGGCATGGTCTACGAGGGCACGCGCACCCAGGACGCCGGCTGCAACAACAACACCCAGGGCGCCAACTGCACCGGCCCCGGCCTCGTGCCGCCCGACAAGCGCACCGGCCCCGATCCCATCCAGCCGGTCGCCGCGCCCGGCAGCCAGCAGATCAGCCCCATCAACCAGGGCGCGATCAGCTCGGGCTACAAGCTGCTGATGATCGGCGTCACGACCTGGGTCTGACGCAGAGGGGACGGTGTCAACTTTGACAACGTTTGGCTCGGAGCATCGATAACGGTGGGATCTTCAGCCGGCCGCGATCGGCGCCCCCCTCTCCTCTCACCTTCCGGGAAGGGCAAGGCCTCCCGGCGCGGGCAGCGGGGACAGGTCGGATGCGCCGACGTCGGTGACGTCGCGGCTGCGAGCTATGATCGCTCGCCGATGGCGACGCACACGACCCCAGAGCCGTTCAAGGTGTGGACCAACGACCGTGGCGAGGAAGGCTTCCTCCACGGGACGAAGGCTGACTTGAAGACCGGAGACCTCATCGAGCCCGGGCGCAGCTCGAACTACGGCAACAGGGACAACGCTGCCTTCGTCTACTTCACCTCGACATTGGATGCCGCCACGTGGGGCGCCGAGCTGGCGATCGGTGACGGGCCGGGCCGCATCTACATCGTCGAGCCGACCGGCCCGTTCGAGGACGACCCGAACCTCACCGATAAGAAGTTCCCCGGCAACCCGACGCGGTCGTACCGCACGCGGCCTCCGCTCCGGGTCATCGGCGAGATCACCGACTGGAAGGGCCACGCGCCCGAGCAACTCCAGGCGATGAAGGATGGCCTCGCGCGCCTCGCCGCGAGGGGCGTCGAGGCCATCAACGAGTAGCCGTCGCCCCAGCACGCGCACTGCACCTCGCGCAACTCGCCGCACACTCATGAGCGCCCGTGCCATTCACCGCGGTGACATCTTCTGGATCGCCCCCGACGATTCCAGAGGACCCCGTCCCCCTTTCGGCCCGGCTGTTCTGGCGCGGCCGGCGGGAACAGCGCGGGGCGCCTGCGTCCGCGACTCGCCCGGGTCCCGATCGGCCGCGAGCCGGAGCGCGCCGCGAGCGGGACGGCCGAAAGGTTGTCAAAGCTGACACCGTCCCCCTCCAGTCGGCTGGGCAGCGGGAACAGCGAAGGCGGCCTGCGCGTTGACGCGTGATGACGCGGAGCGGGACACGGTCGCGCGCGAGGTGGGCCGTGGGCGTGGCGCTGCTCGCGGTCGCGCTCGGTGCATGTGGCGATTGCGATGGCGATCAGCCGGCTGATCTTCGAGAGTTTCACGGCGATCCGTCCGGGGTCGTCTGCGGACAGCGCTGGTCGTACGACCATATGGGATTTGTCTGCAGCGATGCGTGGATGACGCTTCGTGAGCTGGCGCCATTCAGTCGTCTGCGCTCCGTGAATCTAGATCGTACCACGATCGGTGGCCGCGGCGCGGTGCCGCTGCCCTCAGTCACGAGCCTTGCCGTCTTGGACGCCAAGGTGCCGCCGGATGCGGTCGCGGTCGCGTTTCCGAATCTCGGTTCGCTCACCGTCAGTGGGAGCGGGTTCGATGTCTCCACGCTGCCCCCGATGCGCCGGCTCACTCGCCTCGTCGTCGCTCGGACCGCGCCGCCCAGCGGCGAGGCGATCGCGCGCCAGCCGGCCCTGCGGACCGTCGTCCTCAGTTACTTGAAGTGCGACGCGTGCGAGGAAGAAGTGGCTGCGGTGATCCGCGCGCTGCGCCCGGATATCGACGTCAAGACGTACACGCTGCATGAACCCCGTCCCGGCGTGAGGTGATCGAGCCAGCAGGGGAGGGCGGGGACGGTGTCAACGTTGAGCTGGGGCGGGGACGGTGAACCCCGTCCCGGCGTGAGGTGATCGAGCCAGGCAGGGGAGGGCGGGGGACGGCGTCAGCGTTGAGCTGAGGCGGGGAACGGTGTCACCGTCGAGCTGGGGCGGGGGACGGGGGCAACGTTGACGACCTTGGCTCGCGGGCTCGCTCGCGGTTGGAGCTGCCAGTCAGCCGCGATGAGATCCACGCGCCGTCATGTGGAGGATCCAGACGCGCTGTCAACGTCGACACCGTCCCCGGTCAGGTCCGGACCAGCAGGCCGCGGTCGTCGAAGGCGACGGCGCCGTCCTTGAGGAGGCGGCCGACGGCGCGCTTGAAGGCCTTCTTCGAGAGGCCGAAGATGGCGCGGATCTGGTCGGGGCTGGACTTGTCGCCGACCCGCGGCGCGTCGGGGCGGGACATGATGGCGAGGATGGCGGCGGCGTCGTTGTCGAGCTCGTGGTGGGCGTGGCCGCGCAGGGACAGCACGAGCTTGCCGTCGGGCAGGATCGCGGCGACGCGGAACTGCGCGGCCTCGCCCCGGCCCAGGCGGTGGGGCTCGGTGGCCGGCACCAGGCCGACGTAGGCGCGGTCGATGATCACGAACAGGCCGATCGCCGGGTCCTCGCGCCAGGCCACGCCGTCGACCCACTCGTCGAGCTCGAAGCCGCCGCCCTCGGTCAGCATCGGCGCGACCCGCATGGTCGCGGCCAGGCGCGCGCTCTTGTCGAGGTACAGGCCGAACGGGTGGCGGGCGCCGACGACGAGCTCGCGGGTCTGCTCGGCGAACGGCACGAACAGCTCCTTGCCCAGGCCCCAGTCGACGAACGCGCCGTGGTCGGTGCACGACGTGACCTCGAGGAACGCGACCTCGCCCAGCACCAGCGCCGGCGTGGCGGTGGTCGCGACCACGCGCTCGTCGGAGTCGCGGTAGACGAACACCGGCAGGGCGGCGCCGACCGCGGCGCCCTCGGGCAGCTCGCGCGCCGGCAGGAACACGGTCGCGGCGTCGGGCGCGTCGGCGATCGCGAGCCACGCGCCCGCGGCGTCGACCGAGTGGATCGTCAGGGTCACGCGCCGGCCCAGCAGGCCTTCCGGAGTCATGCGTCGATGTACCCCCGAAGCCGTCGCGGATCAACGCGGGCGGGGCCCGGCCGGCGCGCAGGTGCGCGGGGGCCCGACGTCTGTCATGCTTGGGGCATGAGCAAGGCGTTGGTTCGTCGCGGTGGCGGCAGCGGGATCGTCCCCGCCGTCTGCAGCCTCTTCGTCCCCGGCGTCGGTCAGCTGGTCAACCGCGAGACCGACAAGGCCATCGGGGTGTTCGCCGTCTGGGGCATCGCCGGCCTCGGGCTGATCGGCGCCATCCCGCTGATCGGCGGCGTCGCGGCGCTGGTCGGCGTCGCGACCCACATCTACGCGGTCGGCGACGCCTACGTGCAGGGCCGCCGCAAGGGCTGAGCGCGCGCGGCGGTCGACGCACAGCCTGCGCACGAATCCCCGTTCGGCCTCGCGCGGGCGCTCGGTTGCGCCACGCTGGTCGCCCTGACCTACGACGGCCCGCGGCTCATCCCGCGCGCCTGCGGCGCGGTCCGCGACGCGGTTCGCGCGACCGCCGCGCGGTGTCGATCGCTGCGCCGGCGCTCAGCGCGCGGCGCCGGTCGGGACCATGCGGCCGATCGGCACGACGGTCTCGGTCCACTGCGCGATGTGGTTGTTCGAGCCGAGATCCTGGAACGGCAGGCGGAAGGCCGGGCCGGTGGGATCGCCGCCCATCGCGATGCGGCCGGGAAAGAACGCGGCCATCCAGATCTGCGGCTTGCCCGCGGGCTGGCGCACGCCGAACGCGCGCTTGCTCGAGAAGGTGATCCAGTACATGTCCTCGACCACGGCGCCACCGGCGAAGGTCTGGCGGAACGGCGCCCAGCGCGCCCACGAGTTGGTGAGGCCGCCGGCGACGTTGGCGAGGTCGAGCTTGCGCGGCGGCGCCGAGCCGTCGGCCTTGACCACCCACAGCTCGGCCGAGGCGTCGTCGTAGGCGTCCTCGGTCGAGCGGTTGAACAAGAGCCACTGGCCGTCGGGCGAGTACGACGGGTAGTAGTTGTTGCCGCCGTCGGTGACCAGCGGCCGCGGCGCGCCGAACGTGCCGGCGCCGGCGTCGTACGGGATCGTCGTGATGATGCCGCCGCCGAAGTGCCAGTCGGCGCCGGGCGAGGTCGCCTGGACGTACGCGAGCGCGTCGCCGCCGGGCGCGAAGTCGGGGTGCGTGCCCCAGCCGGTGATCGGCACCGTCGAGATCGGCGCGGCGGTGGTGCCGTCGCGCACGGTCAGGACGCCGCGCGAGCTGGTGATCAGGCGGCTGCCGTCGGGCGAGTAGGTGGCGAAGTTCCAGGCGGCCGGGCTCGGGATCGCGGTGCGGGTCGCGACGTCGACCACCGACGCGGCGCCGTCGCCGCCGTCGTAGGTGATGGCCATGCGGGTGCCGTCGCGCGACAGCGCGTGGCAGGCGACGCAGCGCCCGGCCTGGGTGTTGGTGTAGAACTCCTCGGCCGGCTGGCCGACCGCGCCGAAGTCGTAGCGGAAGATGCCGTAGGGCTGACCGGCGGCGGCGGTGGCGGCCCAGTAGTACAGGCCGCCCTGGAGATCCTCGCGGCCGTGGAACACGCGGTGGCTGGCGGCGGTGCCGGCGACCGCCGGGCTGGCCTCGGTCAGGCCGCGCACGCCGAGCGTGAGCTGCTCGGCCGAGCGCGCCGCGGTCTCCCACTCGGTCGGCGTGAAGGCCGTCCAGCCGGTGGCGCCGGCGCGCACGTAGACGCGCTGGTCGACGTGATCGCCGACGAGGCTGACCTCGAACAGATCGTGGCCGTGGCCGTCGGTCCAGTGGGCCTCGAAGTCGCCGAGGTTGGCGGGCACGATCACCTGATCAGCCGGGTAGACCAGGTCGGGCGCCTGGGCGGGATCGTCGGTGGCGCCGGCGAACAGGCCGGGCGCGCCGGGCGGGACGTCGGCGGCGACCCGGACGCCGCGCAGGGTGATCTCGATCTGGGCGTCGCCGACCAGCGTGTCGAGCGTGGCGTGGACCATGCCCTTGCCGGCGCGGCCGCCGCGGGCGGTGAAGGTGGCGCCGGCGAAGTCGCCGAAGGCCGGGTCCGACAGCGACCACGCGACCTCGGCGGTCACGTCGCGGCCGGGGCCGCCGGGCTCGACCAGCATGACCGTGAACGGCTGGCTGACGGGCGTCCCATTCAAGACCTCGAGCTGGGCCTCGGCCGGGGTCACGACCAGGGTCGAGCCGGGCTCGATCGTGTCGTCGCCGCTGGTCGATCCGCACCCGACCAGGGCCACGAGGACGGCGGCGCGCGCCGCGAAGTGACGGAGCAGCATGCCGGGAGTGTCGCGCAGTCGGGGCCATCTCGTCGAGGGCCGAGTGGCTCGGGCGGAACCTGCGTCACGGCCGAGCCGCGCGATCGGCCGGACCCGTCGCGAGCCCCGCGCGCGCCGTGACCGACGCGAGTGCGCTATAGAAGGCGCGTGGCTGACTTCACGGGGATGCTGGCGATCATCGCCACGTTCGGCTCGCCGGTGCTGATCGTGCGCGAGGTGCTGCGGCACCGCGAGCGCAAGTCGCGGATGGAGCTGGAGGCCGCGCAGCAGAAGGCGCTGCCGGCCGGGGCCGCCGACGAGGTCGCCGCGCTCACGGCCGAGCGGGCCAAGCTGCGCGAGCGGGTCGAGAACCTCGAGTCGATCGTGTGCAGCGTCGACTACGAGCTGAACCAGAAGGTCGGGCGGCTGATCGAGGAGCAGCGGATGCTGGCGGCCTCGCAGGTCGGCGCCCCCGCGTTGCCAGCGCCAGCGGCCGGCGCGGCAGCGGCCCCATCGCCATCGCCATCGCCGTCGCCGTCGCCGTCGCCGTCGCCGTCGCCGTCGCCTCCGCCAGCGCTCGAGCGCACCGCCACCGCCCACGCCCTGGTGCCGGGGACGTCGTCGGCGGGCGGCTTGACGGTCGGCTCGGTCCTGGCGAACCGCTACCGGATCGAGCGGCTGCTCGGGCGCGGCGGCATGGGCGCGGTCTACCTGGCCCACGACGAGGTCCTCGACGACACGGTCGCGGTCAAGGTGATCGCCTCGGCGTTCGCGTCCGACGAGGCGGCGATGGTCGAGCGCTTCCGGCGCGAGGCCGCGGCCGCGCGCAAGGTCAGCTCGCCCAACGTGATCCGCATCCACGACCTGGGCGAGGCCCGGCCGGGCCTCCTGTACCTGTCGATGGAGTACTTCCCGGGGCGGACCCTGGCCGAGGTGATCACCGCCCGCGGGCTGGTGCCGATCCCCGACTGCGTCGACTACCTGGAGCAGATCTGCACCGGCCTGGCCGCGGCCCACGACGTCGGGGTGATCCACCGCGATCTCAAGCCGCACAACGTGCTGGTCGGCGAGCGCAACTCGGTGAAGCTGATCGACTTCGGCCTGGCCAAGGCCACCGCCGGCGCTGGCCTGACCGCGACCGGCGTGCTGCTGGGGACGCCCAACTACATGTCGCCCGAGCAGGTCCGCGGCAAGACCGTGGACGCCGCCAGCGATGTGTACTCGCTGGGGGCGCTGGCGTTTCACCTGGTGTGCGGGCGGCCGCCGTTCGCCGGCGACAACGCCATCGCGGTCGGGTTCGCGCACTGCACGGAGCCGGCGCCGGCGGTGCGCAGCCTGCGGCCCGACGCGCCGGCCGCGCTCGACGCGGTCATCGCCCGGGCCCTGGCGAAGAGCCCGATGGATCGGCCGCGCTCGGCGACGGAGTTCCGGGCCGCGCTGACGGCGTGAGCGCCCTCGCGATCGCGGTAAGGTCGGTAAGGTCGGTAAGGTGGCGGGCCGCGCAAATGCGCTAGGCTTGCCGACGATGTCCTTCGATCAGTTCGGCGCGGGGCCCGCGCAGTTCTCGCAGTTCACGGGCACCGACACGTACATCGCGTCGGACGAGCTGCGCCACTCGGTCAACGTCGCGGTGGCGCTGGCGCGGCCGCTCTTGGTGCGCGGCGAGCCCGGCACCGGCAAGACGCTGCTGGCCGAGAACGTGGCCCAGGCGCTGGGGCTGCCGCTCCTGCGCTGGCACGTCAAGTCGACGACCAAGGCCAAGGACGGCCTCTACGTCTACGACACCGTCGCGCGCCTGCACGACAGCCGCTTCGGTGACGGCGACGTCAAGGACGTGGCCCACTACATCAAGCTCGGGCCGCTGGGCCAGGCGCTGTCGGCGCCGAGCCGGGTCGTGCTGCTGATCGACGAGATCGACAAGGCCGACCTGGAGTTCCCCAACGATCTGCTGCTCGAGCTCGACGCGATGCGGTTCCGGGTCGACGAGACCGGCGCCGAGGTGGTCGCGCAGGAGCGGCCGGTCGTGATCATCACGTCGAACAACGAGAAGGAGCTGCCCGACGCGTTCCTGCGCCGGTGCGTGTTCCACTACATCGAGTTCCCGAACCGCGAGCTGATGGCCAAGATCGTGCGGGTCCACCACCCCGACCTCGTCGACAAGGTCCTCGACCAGTGCCTCGAGGTGTTCTACGGCCTGCGCGCGACGCCCAAGCTGCGCAAGCGGCCCACGACCAGCGAGCTGATCGACTGGATCTGCGCGCTGCAGAAGGCCGGCGTCGACCTGAGCAAGATCGGCGGCGGCATCCCGTTCCTCGGCACGCTGCTCAAGACCGAGCAGGACGTCGAGCTCATGGGCAAGCGCGCCCGGGCCTAGCCGCCATGCTCGTCGACTTCCTGTTCGAGCTGCGCAAGGACGGCCTCAAGGTGTCGAGCCACGAGTGGCTCGCGCTGATGGAGGCGATGGACCTCGGGCTGCACGACAGCTCGCTCGACGGGTTCTACCGGCTGGCGCGGACGGTGTGCGTCAAGGACGTCGCCGACTACGACGCGTTCGATCGCGCGTTCGCGCGCTACTTCCAGGGCGTGACCGAGGCGGCGCTGGCGCTGACCAAGGACCTCGAGGCGTGGCTGGCCGATCCGCAGCAGCTGGCGCAGCTCACCGACGCGCAGATCGCGCAGCTCAAGCGGCTGGGCCTCGACGAGCTGCGCGCGCTGTACGAGCAGCGCCTCAAGGAGCAAAAGGAGCGCCACGACGGCGGCAACCGCTGGATCGGCACCGGCGGCACCTCGCCGTTCGGCAACAACGGGCGCAACCCGGCCGGCATGCGGGTCGGCAGCGGCGGCGCGCGCTCGGCGATGGCGGTGGCCGGCGAGCGCCGGTTCCAGGAGTACCGGCGCGACATCGTCCTCGACGTGCGCCAGATCGACGTGGCGCTGCGCGGCCTGCGCAAGCTCGGCCGGGACGGCGCCGACGAGGAGCTCGACCTCGACGAGACCGTCGACGAGACCTGCAAGAACGCCGGCGATCTCGAGCTGGTGTTCCGGCCGCCGCGGCGCAACCGGGTCAAGGTCATGCTGATGATGGACGTCGGCGGCTCGATGGATCCGCACGCCGAGCTGGCGTCGCGGCTGTTCACCGCGGCCTCGCGCGCGGGCCGGTTCGCCAAGTTCCGGAGCTACTACTTCCACAACTGCGTCTACGAGCACGTCTACGAGGACGCGCACTTCACCAAGCGCGTGGCCGTGGCCGACCTGATCAGCCACAGCGACAAGGACGAGAAGCTGGTCATGCTGGGCGACGCGCTGATGCACCCGGCCGAGCTGCTCGATCCCGGCGGCTCGTACAGCTACGTCGCCGGCTCGCGCAGCCCCGGCGTCGAGTGGCTGCGGCGCCTGAGCAACCACTTCCGCCGGACCGCCTGGCTCAACCCCGAGCCCGATCGCTACTGGAGCGGCAGCACGATCGAGGTGATCGCCGCGCTGTTCCCGATGTGGCAGCTGACGCTCGACGGCCTCGCCGGCGCGGTCCGCTACCTCGTGCGCGGCGGCCAGCGCCCGAGCGTGCCCAACCCGACGCAGTGGTCCAAGGCCGCCGGCGGCTGACGCGCCGACGGGTGGTCCAAGGCCGCCGGCGGCTGACGCGCCGACGGGTGGTCCAAGGCCGCCGGCGGCTGACGCGCCGACGGGTGGTCCAAGGCCGCCGGCGGCTGACGCGCCGACGGGTGGTCCAAGGCCGCCGGCGGCTGACGCGCCGACGGGTGGTCCAAGGCCGCCGGCGGCTGACGCGCCGCCGGGTGGTCCAAGGCCGCCGGCGGCTAGCGCGCCGGGTGGTCCAAGGCCGGCGGCGGCTGACGCGCCGACGGGTGGTCCAAGGCCGCCGGCGGCTGACGCGCCGACGGGTGGTCCAGGGCCGCGGGCGGCTGTGGTCCAAGGCCGGCGGCGGCTGCCGCGCGGGCAGGTCGTCGAAGGCGCGGGCGGCTGCCGCGCGGGCGGGTGACGCGCCAATGGCGTGCGTGCGACGCTGACGTGCATGAGCACCGATCCGCGCCGCCGCCTCGACGAGTTCCCGGTCCACCTCGGCCTCGGCGCCACCGTCGTGCCGCTGGCACGCTTCACCGGCACCGCCGACTGGTACGAGCGCTACGGCGCCGGCTGCGTCGCCGACGGCGCCGAGGGGCGCCTGGTGACGATGCACACCTTCAGCGAGCCCTGGGCGGTGTGGGAGGTCCATCCCCACGGCGAGGAGCTGGTCGTGTGCACCGCGGGCGAGTTGACGCTGCACCAGGAGGTCGACGGCGCGGTCCAGACCGTCGTCCTCACCGCCGGGGAGGCCGCGATCAACCCGCGCGGGGTCTGGCACACCGCCGACGTCGCCGGCGCCGCCACCGCGCTGTTCATCACCGCCGGCCTGGGCACCGCGCACCGGCCGCGGTGACGCCAGGTCGGACGGCGGCGCGGGCTGGGCGCGCCGCGGGCCTCGGCTACAGTGCGCCATGATCATCGTCCACCATCTCGAGCGCTCGCGCTCGCACCGCGTGCTGTGGCTGCTCGAGGAGCTGGGCCTGCCGTACGAGCTGGTCACCTACCAGCGCGATCCCAAGACGATCCTGGCGCCGCCGGAGCTGCGCGCGATCCACCCGCTCGGGAAGTCGCCGGTGATCACCGACGACGGGGTCACGGTCGCCGAGTCGGGCGCGATCCTCGAGTACCTGGTCGAGCGACACGGCGGCGGCCGGCTGGCGCCGGCGGTCGGGACGCCCGAGCACCTGCGCTACCGCTACTTTCTGCACTACGCCGAGGGCTCGCTGATGCCGCCGCTGCTGGTGAAGCTGATCGCGTCGAAGATCGCGAGCGCGAAGATGCCGTTCTTCGCGCGGCCGATCGCGAAGAAGATCGCCGGCTCGCTCGAGGCCTCGTTCGTCGGGCCCAACCTGACCCGCCACCTGGCGTTCCTCGAGGCCGAGCTGACCGGGCGCGCCTGGTTCTGCGGCGACGAGCTGACCGCCGCCGACGTCCAGATGAGCTACCCGCTCGAGGCCGCGCTGGCCCGCGGCGGCGAGGCCGCGCGCACCGCCAACCTCACCCGGGTGCTGGCGGCGATGCGCGCCCGGCCGGCCTACGCCCGCGCGATCGAGCGCGGCGGTCCGATCATGCTCGACTGAGCGCGCGCCGCCTCCGGGCGAGCCCGGGGGTTCCCGCGGTACGATGACCGGATGCGCCGCGTCCTGCCGCTCGTCCTCGCGCTCGCTCCCCTCACGGCGATCGCGCAACCAGCGCAACCGGCGCCATCGGCGCCCGCGCCATCGGCGCCCGCGCAACCCGCGAGCCCGCAACCCGCGGCCGCACAACCCGCGGCCGCGCAACCAGCGCCGCCGGCGCGACCAGCGCCGCCGGCGCGACCAGCGCCAGCGCCCCCGCCCGCGCAACCGGCGCCCGCGCCTCCCGCGCCCGCGTCGCCCGCGCCCGCGTCGGAGCCGCCTGCGCCGCCGCCCGCGGCGCCGTCGACGTTCGATCCCGACGCGCCGCCGCCGCCGGGCTGGCGCTTGATGGTCTCGGACCTGACGATCGTCCGGCTCAACCCGCTGGGGCTCGAGTCGCGCGCGCGCGCGGGGCTGCAGCGGCGCCTCTACCGGTCCGAGAAGGCGATCAGCAAGACCAACTTCGGGTTCGTCGGCCTGTACCCGAAGCTCAACCCGGCCAGCGCGCAGCTGGGCGTCGGCGGCGAGCTGCAGCCGCTGTCGATGTTCAACCTCCGGGCGCTGGCCGAGGTCCAGCAGTACTTCGGCACGTTCGGGTACCTGCAGTCGTTCCCGAGCGCCGACGCCAACTACTCGGACCACGCGCAGAAGGCGCTGCGCGACGACCCGGCGCGCCCGCCCCAGGCCGCGGCGGTGTTCCACGCGTCGATCCAGCCGCTGCTCCAGGCCAAGGTCGGCCCGGTCGCGGTGCGGGCGCTCGTGCAGCTCGACTACTGGGACTTCGACGGCCGCGCCGGCGACACCGTCGCGTACGAGGGCACGTCCGACACGCTCCTGCCCGATCGCGGCTGGACCGTCTCGACCGACACCGACGTGCTCTACACCGGTCGGCCGCGGCTCGCGATCGGGCTGCGCCACAGCTCGGTCACGCCGCTGTACCAGGCGCGGCACTTCACCGACGCGGCCGCGCACGACGCCTACGACGGCGCCAACGCGCACCATCGGCTCGGGCTGTTCGCGGCCTACACCTTCCGCGACGACGGCCCGTCACGCTTCAACAAGCCGACGGTGGTCGTGATCGCGTCGTGGTACCTGGCGCACCGCTACCGGCTCGGCGAGCCCGACGCGATCCCGACCGGCCAGACCGCCGACGACTACGTCAGCCGGGCGTTCCCGTACCTGCTGGTCGGGTTCGCGTTCGAGTCGGATCTGTGGGCGGTGGCGCGCTAGCGTCGAGCCCCCTCGTGGAGCCAGGCGTCGGCGATCGCGGGGCGCAGGCGACCGGCGCGCCTCGGCCTGGTCCATGCGCCACGCCGCCCGTCACGTCCGCGCGCGCGATCGGCTCGGGGCCGCTACTTCTTCCGCAGCCGCGCCGGGCACGGGAACGGCTTGTGGCAGTACTTGCACGTGAGCGTCGGGCCGGTGGCCTTCGCCACCCGGGTCTGGCGCGCCCGGCAGTGCGGGCACGTGACCTGGAGCGCCTTGAGCACGCCCATGCCGATGATGCCGATCATGGCCGACTGTAGCGCGGGCGCCGCCGCCGGCGAGCGGCCCGGCGCTACTCCGGCAGGTCGACGTACGGGATGCGGCCGTTGGCGCGGAAGCCGTCGCCGTTGGGGATGTAGGCCATCGGCGTGTCGGTGTTGGCGCCGCTGTAGCGCAGGATGAGCTGATCGCCGGCGGCGTCGGTCAGCGCGGCGCCCGGCATCGTCGCCTCGAAGGGCTGCGCCGTGAAGCCGGCCGCGAGCGGCTCGAAGTGCTGCATGAACGTCGCGATCGCCACGTCGCCGCCGCTGGCCTTGCGCCAGATCAGCTCGAACGTGACGTCGACCGGACGCGTGATGATGCCATCACCCACGAACCGCCAGTCACCGGCGGGGACGTCGGCGACCAGCGTGAACTCGGCCTCTTGAGGACTCCCGGTCCCCACTCCTGGCGCTCAAAAGGGCGGCGGTTCGGAGCCGACCAGCTGGACCTGGATCTCCGAGCCGTCGAGCGCGAGCCAGAGCTTGTCGGGGTTGCGGGGCGCGGGCGCGTCGTCCGAGCAGGCGCCGGCGAGCAGGGCGAGGGCGAGCGGAGCGGCGAGGCGGGTCATGGGGCTCCCTTGGTGGGCGTGGGGCGTGCGCCCGAGGCCGGGCCACGTGCGAACAGTGCCACGAACTGTCCCGGCAGGTCGTTGACTTCCGTCACGAGCTCGAGCCCGACCGAGGCCGCCGCCGCCATGACCGCGGCCCGGTGCTGCATGCGGTTGGTGATCGCCAGGCGCCCGTCGGGCTTGAGCGCCGGCACCGCCTTGGTCAGCCACGCCACGCGGTCGTCGAAGTAGTGGTCGACCTGCGCGAGGAGGATCAGGTCGAAGCGCCCCGGCTCGAGCCCGGGCTCGGTGGCCGCGACCTGGCGCGGCTCGACGACGGTGTCGAACCCGGCCGCCTCCATGCGCGCGCCCAGGTACGACAGCACCGCGGCGTCGATGTCGGTGGCGACCACGTGGCCGCCCGGGAACACCGCGCGCGCGACGTGGACCGTCAGCAGGCCGGTGCCGGCGCCGACGTCGGCGACGGTCATGCCGGCCTTGATGCCGAGCAGGCCGATCAGGCGCTCGGGCTGGCGCTCCTGGTCGAAGCGCGACTGATCGTCGATCGGGACCTCGGGCGCGTCGCTGGCGCGCGGGGCGGCGCTGCCGCCGGTGCCGCCGCCAGCGGCGGGCGACGACGACGAGCCGCTGCTGCACGCGGCGGCGCAGACGACGAGGATGACGAACCAGCGCACGCGCGGAAGCTACCCTCGCGGGCCGGGGCTGTCGACCTCGGGCGCCATCACATCGTGAGCGTCTTCACGACGCCGCCGATGTCGACGCCGCGCGCGAAGTCCGCGGCGCGGCGCATGTCGCCGCGGGCGATGGCGTAGGCGACCGCGGCCGAGGCCGGCGCCGCCAGGTCGCGCGTGGGCGCGTCGTTGTCCTCGCCGGTGCGCGGGTCGAAGCCCTTGACCGTGCCGTCGGCGCCGACCCCGCCGTGCCAGCCGGTCTTGAGCAGGCCGTTGCCGTAGACGTACATCCAGTTGGAGTTGTCGGGCGTGCCGTCGGGCCAGCCCGCGCGGGCGCGCGGGTTCTTGGGCGTGTCGCCGTGGATCGTCAGGACGACGTTGTCGGCCAGGGTCGTGCCGCCGCAGCTGGCGTCGGCCACCGCCCCGAGGTCGCCCATGAAACCGTCGAGGATCTTGCCGAGCGCGGTCGTGACCCCGCGCAGGGCGCCCATGTCGTTGAACGCGCCGTGGGGGTCGTCCTCCATCGCCGGCAAGACCACGCTCGAGGTCAGGCCCAGCGCGAACGCCTTGGCGGTGACGATCAGGTTCTCGGCGAGCGCCAGCACGTTGGCGCGGGTGCCGAGGTCGACGCCGTAGCGGGCGCGATCGGCGTCGGTGATCGCGAGGCGATCGGCGAGGTTGGTGCCCAGGAGCCGCGCCGCGGTCTTGGCGGTGCCGTAGGCCCGGGTCTGGGTCGGGCGGCCGGCGGCGCGGTTGAGCGACGCGGCGGCGGCGAAGCCGGCCTCGTACAGCCCGGCGTCGCCGGTGTTCTCGAGCAGGCCGCCGGCGCGCGAGGCCGCGCTGTTGAACAGCCCGACGAACTGCTCGGCCGAGCCGACCGCCGACGGGCGCGGGGCGCCGGGCGCGTTGCCGAACGGCGCGCCGCCGATCGTGACTACCGGGATCACGCTGGGGTTGGTCGACTGCAGCGCCGCGGCGATCGCGAACACCGAGTTGCCGCCGACGCTGGTCGCCGTCGATGGGGTCCGGGTGTGGGTCTCGTTCGAGCCGGCCATGAACGCGGTCATCTGCTTGCCGCCGGTGGCGGTGCGGAACGGCGCCTCCGGCCCGAGCGTCAGCGGCCGATCGGTGCCGGCGGCGATGAGCTGCTGGCCGGGGGCGTGGAACGCGAACGTGTCGCTGCCGGCCGCCGCGACCGCGTTGTGCGGCCACAGGAGCTGGAACCACGCGAAGCCGCCGTTGCCGGCGACGAGGTGGACCGAGCGGTTGGTCGGCAGGGCGCAGGCGTCGGCCGCCAGCGCCGAGTCGATCGAGTCCTCGAGGACCTCGAACACCTTCCACCGGGACAGGCCGAGGGCCGCGCCGGTGAACAGGCTCCACTTGATGAGCTCGCGCCGGCCGAGCTCGCGGTGCTGGCTCCGGGCGTTGGCTTCGGGGGTGCCGCGCTTCTTCATCGGGTCCTCACTCGCACGTGTTGGCAGCGGCCAAGAGCGTCGCGACCGCGATGCGCTTGCCCTTGTCGACGTCGCTGGCGCGGGTCACCGCCAGGTTGCACAGCTCGACGTGGCTGGCCGTGGCCGGCACGCCGATCAGGCAGGTGATGCCGTCGGGGTTGCACTGGTCGTCGACGTTGAACAGCGGCGCGCCCTGGCCGGCGATCTGGCACTCGGGGCGGTCGCCGAGGTTGGCGATGATCTCGGGCGCGGCCTGGACGAAGATGTCGAACATCTTCGACGCGGTCGCGGTCGAGAGCTCGCGACCCTCGCGCTGGCGCGCCCCGAAGTTGGCGACGCCGAGCGCCTGGTCGCCGTCGCGGTAGAGCCGGCCGGCCGACAGCGCCGCGGTGTTGCCGAGGTCGACGCCGCGCGACGCCAGGAGCGCGCCGAGCGTGGCGTACTTCATCTTGGCGCAGCTGTGGACCCGGGCGGCGAAGCGGGGCGGCCCCTCGACCTTGGCGCGGTCGACCAGATCCCAGACGTCGACGTTGGTGCCGGGGTGATCGAAGGTGTTCTCGGTGCCGCCCGACGCGTTGCCGCTCGGCAGGGGCGGGCCGTCGGTGGCGAGCTCGCCGGTGCACGCGAGCGTGGCGCTGGCGAGCGCGGCGACGACGACGGTGGTGGGCAGAGATAGGCAGCGCATCAGAACCTCACGAAGTCGTCGGAGGAGTAGACGGCGAAGATGGCGTCCTTCACCTTCATGCCGTTGGCCTGGAACGCCAGCACCTGGGCGTCGATGACCTCGCGCGGGATCACGGTCAGCGTGTCGACGATGTCGCCCTTGCCCAGGGCCCAGCCCCAGAGCCGCGCGACCGCGCACTCGGCGATGGCCGGGTCGGCGGCCATGGCCGCGCCGAGCGCGGGGAGATCCGCGGCCGGCGCGCCGAACCGCCACGCGGTCGGCTCGGCGCCGGGCAGCCAGTCGGAGCGCAGCGCCAGCGGCGTGCCGAGCTGCGGGGTCTTGACCTGGATCGTCGCCTGCTGCTGGCCGTCGTCGTCGAAGTTCCCGAACAGCGGCGCGACGTGGTTCATCGTCGTGTGGCAGTTGGCGCAGATGACCGCGCTCTGATCGTGGAAGTCGATCGTGCCGCCGTTCGAGGTGCCGGCGATCGACTCCATCGGCCACGCCGACAGGAACGTGGGCGCGCCCTCGGGCGGCTCGCCGGTCAGCTCGACCGGGAACGCGGTGCACGCGAACAGCTCCTGGACCCAGCGCACGCGCCGGAACGCCAGGTTCGACTGGAACTGCGCCATCGCGCCGGGGTCCGCCAGCACGCCGGCCGCGGGCGTCACGCCGTTGCCGCAGTCGGCCGGGGTGAACGTGCCGGCGGTCGCGTCGAAGGTGGGGCAGGTGCCCGTCGCCGCGGTCAAGAGCTCGGTGTACGCGCGGTTCTCGACCGCGACCTGGGCGGCGAACGCCGGCGCGGTGTCGAGGCGGGCGCTGCCGCCGATCTTCATCGAGTCGCGCCAGAAGCCGAGCATCTGGTTCGCGAACCGCGGGCCCTCGAGGTAGTTGCGCAGGAGCGACTCGTAGACGACCTTCTGCGCGGCGGGGTCGCCGGCGTCGGCCACGGCCTTGATCTCGGCCAGGCTCGGCAGCCCGCCGGTCAGGCGCAGCGCCGCGGTCCGCAGCGCGGCGTTGTAGTCGAGCGTCCGCTCGGCCAGCCGCTGGTCCCAGTAGTCGGCGGGGACGTCGTCGCCGGTGTCGTCGGGGGCCGACGAGTCGCCGCAGGCGGCGGCGCCGGCCAGGCCGAGCGCGAGAACGAGACGAGCACTGCGCATGGAACGCTCCTGACCTTTCGCGATCACGGGGCGGCCTCGGCGGTGATCCACGGGAGGATCGCCGTCTTGAAGGCCTGGAACTCGGGGTCGGTGCCGAACTTGAACGGGTGGTTGAGCCCCGAGTTGGGCTGCGCGGCCACGAAGATCGCGCTCTGGTCGGGGTTGAGCTTCGAGATGCGCGACAGGATCTGCGCGCACGCGGCCGGCTGCTGGAGGTCGTCGGCGAGCTTGGTCATGTCGGTGGCGGCGGTGGCGCCGCCGTTGCCGCCGGCGTGGCAGCTGGTGCAGCTGGCCGTGAGCGGGCCGCGGACGATCGCGGTGAACTGCGCGACCGCCTTGCAGCCGCCGCCGGTGGTGCCGCCGTCGGTCGAGGGCGGCATGCCGTTGGCGAAGGTCGCGGCCTTGAAGTAGAGCGACAGCGGCGCGGTCGGCGGCACGTCGACGAACACCGCGGTGCCGCCGCCGACCGAGCTCGAGGTCATCTCGGCGACCGTGAGATCGATGTCGCTGAACCGATCGATCGGATCGGGCACCGGCTGCTGGCCGTCCCAGACCACGAACAGCGGGTGGGTCAGGCGCACGCCGCCGGTGCCGGCGGTGACCGAGATCCGCGACAGGTACATGCCGGTGCCGAGCGGCTGGAAGTCGAACGAGAACGTCGTGCCGGCCAGGCCCAGCGGGCCGAGGTCGATCGTGTTGGCGCCGAGCACCGGCGTGATGACCGGCGTCTCGATCGTCGGCGCTGGCATCTTGCCCGCGGCCAGCGCCTCGAGCTCGACCCAGGCCGTGACCTTGGCGGCCTCGACCGGCAGGTAGTTGGTGCCGACCATCGCGTGGGCCTGGCTCGACGCGTAGACCGCGAGCCGGCTGGCCTGAGGGTCGTCGAGGTCGACCAGCTTGCCGCCGTCGAACGCGAGGACGCCCTCGCGCAGGGTCGGATCGGGCTTCATGAACTGCGGGTTGACGGTGCCGGTGTGGCAGCTCGCGCACTTGGCGGCGAGCGTCGGCTCGACGTCGCGGGCGAACGCGGCGGTGGCGTTCTTGGTGGCGTCGCCGGAGGGGTCGATGATCTCGCCGGTGCACCCTGCCGCGAGCAGCGCCAGGGCGACCGCGAGCGCGTGCAGCCGCACCATCGGCAAGCGGCGGAGCAAGACCTCGAGCGCGGCCCGGCGGGTCACCGGAAGTGCTCGGAAGCGTGAGGAGGCCAGCATGGTCCGGAAGGTTACAGCAACCGGCGTGCCGACCTGCGGAGGGGGCGATCGTCCCGCGCGACCCCGCAAATCTCTGCGAGAACTGAGGTTCTCGCGGGTGACGGGGCGCCGGGGACCGGGGTAGCCGGGGGGGCGACCCCCACGCGGGGTCATGTGACTCCACCGTGGCGTGGGGCTAACTCGCCGTGACAACTAGGAGCCGGCGTCGGAACTGGGCATCCGGAACTGACGGCCCGAGGGAGCTGACGATCGGGTGAGGCCCGACAGCCCGGCGAGAGGCGGACGGAGCCGACGATCGGGTGAGGCCCGGAGGGCGCGGCGGGTTGGAGGCCGGAGCGGGACGCCGGAGCCGGAGCCGACCATCGGGTGAGGTCCGGAGCCCGGCGGGAGGCGGAGGGGCAGCCGATCGGGCGCGGGCCGAGCGCCCGGGTGTCAGCCGATCGGGAGCGGGCCGAGCGCCCGGGTGTCAGCCGATCGGGCGCGGGCCGAGCGCTCGGGTGTCAGCCGATCGGGCGCGGGCCGAGCGCCCGGGTGTCAGCCGATCGGGAGCGGGCCGAGCGCCCGGGTGTCAGCCGATCGGGCGCGGGCCGAGCGCTCGGGTGTCAGCCGATCGGGAGCGGGCCGAGCGCCCGGGTGTCAGCCGATCGGGCGCGGGCCGAGCGCCCGGGTGTCAGCCGATCGGGCGCGGGCCGAGCGCTCGGGTGTCAGCCGATCGGGAGCTGGGATCGGGAGCTGGCCCGCGCGTGCCGGGTGTCAGCCGATCGGGAGCTGGCCGCGCGTGCCGGGTGTCAGCCGATCGGGAGCTGGGATCGGGCTGGCCCGCGCGTGCCGGGTGTCAGCCGATCGGGAGCTGGCCGTGCGCCCGGGTGTCAGCCGATCGGGAGCTCGGGCCGGGCGCCCGGGTGTCAGCCGATCGGGAGCTCGGGCCGGGCGCCCGGGTGTCAGCCGATCGGGAGCGGGCCGCGGGCTGGGCCGGCGTCCGGGAGCTGAGATCGCGCTGAGACTGGATCGGGCGGGGTGGTCGGTACCGTTGGCCGCATGAGCAATCGCGCGCGAACGATCCTCGTCCTCACGGTCTCGATCCTCGCGACCCAGCCGGGGTGCCAGCAGTACCTCCAGGCCCGCGCTCGCAGGGCGTCCGACGCGAAGGAGGCGAAGCAGAAGAAGGCGCACGCCGAGGCCGAAGCCGAGTTCGAAGCGGCGTTCGACCCGGCGTTCGCGGCCGAGGACTACGCCGCGGCCGCGGCCACGTTCACGCCGGCCCGCGCCGCGGTCCTCGGTGACGCCGGCGTCTATCGGCGCGACCGGAGGAAGCTCTTGTACCGCATCCTCGAAGTGGCCGACGGCCTCTCCGGCGCTCATCGCTTCGTCGAGGCGCTGGCGGTGGTCGAGCTCGCGCCGCCGCTGGCAGCCGACGCCGACGACGAGCGCAGGATCGAGTGGTCGGCGAGCACCATCCGCGAGCGCGCCGGCGAGGTCACCGCCGCGTGGCGCGGCCTCCGCGCCAAGGTGGACGCCGACGTGGCCGCCGGGCGGTTCGCGACGGCGGCGGCGCGGCTCGCCTTGATGCCCAGCGGGGGGGATCCGGCGCAGACCGCCGAGGCCGAGGCCCAGCTGTGTGCGCTCGTCGATCGCGTGGCGGCGACCTACCTGCGCCGCATCTTCGTGACCACCGGGGACGGGGATCGGGCGCTGCTCGCCAAGATGATGGCGAGCGTTCGCGCGGGTCGCTACGGCGCCGCGGTCGAGCTCGTCGATCGCGCGGACGCGGCCGACGTCGTGATCACGGTCGGCCTGGCCGCCGAGCGGCTCGAGCAGTCGACGGCGGCCACGACCCGCACCGGCCGCTACGTCTCGGGCTCGAGGCTGCAAGCCAACCCCAAGATCAAGTCGCTGCAGAAGGACATCGAGCAGCTCACCGGCGACGTCGCGAGCAAGGAGCGCTCGATCGCGCGGATCCGCTGCAGCGGCGAGTGCCGGTCGCGCGTCGCCGAGCAGGATCAGCTCGCGCGGATCCGCGAGCGCCTGCGCGGCAAGCAGCAGGACCTGGCGCGCCAGCCCGCGCAGGTGAACGCCCCGGTCGAGGCCGAGCTGAGCTACCCGGTCCGCGTCCACACCTCGACGCTGCACCAGGTCGTGCTCATCGACGCGAAGCCCAAGCGCGGCAAGGCCACCTCGTCACGCCCGGACATGACGCGCGTCTCGACCAGCGAGGAGCACGACGCGGTGGCGCAGCTCGGGATCGCCGCGGCGCGCCCGACCCGCCCCGACGTCGACGCGATGCGCGGCGCGCTGCACGCCCAGATCGTCCAGGACTCGCCGTACGTCGTCCACAACAACCTCGAGGCGCGGAACCAGGCGCTGGGCGAGCGGGTCCAGGCCGCGACCGGCGCCGAGCGCGCCGAGCTGATCGCCACCTGGATGGCGCTCAACCCGAGCTCGAACCAGGACGTCCTGAAGTTCAGCGACGACGAGCTGACCAAGCTCCTGGGGCTCCCGCCTGGCGCCGCCAGGACCCTGGCGCGCCGCACCACGGCGTGCTGGGCGCAGGGCGCGCGCCCGTGACGCGCTGACGTCGAGCGTTCCCCGGCGTCGCGGGCGATCGGTCAGTCGCGGAGATGCTCGGGATCGACGAGGCGCGCGCTCATGGGGATCGCTCGTGGTGCGTGGTGCGCGCGGTCGTGCGTCCTCGACGCTGGCGCGGTTCACTCGCCGGCGTAGCGCCGGGCGGCGGCGACGATGTCGTCGGGAGCGGGGCCGCGGTCGAGGTCGTGGAGCTCGGCGCGGCCGAGCTCGGTGCCGTCGGCGGCCATGACGGTGACGGTGTCGCCGGCGGCCTCGTCGAAGCGGTAGGTCACGTCGAGGCCGAGCGCGCCGAGCTGGGTCGCGAGGTCGCTGCCGCGCAGCGCCTGCTCGGCCTTGTCTTGCTGGCCGCGCGGCGAGTCCATCACGTAGGACATCCGGCCGTAGACCAGCTCGACCGCGGACGCCGCCGCCGGTGCGTCGTCGGTCGCGGGCGCGGCGGTCGTGGTCCCGGCGGACGCGGGCGGCCGGGCGGGCCGCCGCAGGCAGCGAGCGACAGCGAGCAGAGCATCGTGGCGAGGAGGCGCATGGCGACGATCCTCGCACGTGGAGGTCGCGGGCGGGGGCGTTGACGGCCGTCGCTACGCGCGGTCGCGCGGCGCGGCCCGTGGGCCGGCGGGCGTCGCCCGATCCGTTCCGCCCGCGATCACCGGGCTCGTCGCACCTCGGGTCGTCATCGGGCGAGGTGTCGGGGATGGGCCAGGCGAGCGACCTGCGTGATCCCGGCGCGGCCACTCACCGCGGCGGCGGCGGCGACGGCGGCTTGGCGATCGGCTGCTTGGCGGCGGTGCCCTCGACCGGGTAGCCCTGCTGGTGCCAGAACAGGATGCCCTCGTCGAGCACCGCGGTGTGCTTGTAGCCGCGGGCGCGGAGCGCGTCGACGATCTCGCCCGACGCGTGGTGCGGGCACGCGCAGTACGCGACCACCCAGGTGTCGTCGTTGGGGATCGCGGCCAGGCCGGCCAGCTCGTAGTGCGGCACCGAGATCGCGCCGGGGATGCGGAGCGAGAGCCAGTCGGACAGCGGCCGCGCGTCGACGATCACGATCTTCTTCTTGGCGGCCAGCGCCGCCTTGACCTGGGCCGCGGGCACGAACCGGTCGTCGCGCAGCGTGAAGGTCGGGTGCTTGCCCTTGGGGTTGATCACGACCGGCCCCGACGGGATCGGGTCGGGCGGCGGCGGCGGCTGGGGCGGCGGCGGCTGCACCGCCCAGGCGCGCAGGTGCGCGACCAGATCGTCGATCTGCTGCGCGCTCAGCAGCGCGCCGAACGACTCCATCGGCGTGCCCGGCCGGCCGCGCACGATCGCGTCGCGGATGAACGCGTCGGACGCGAGCGCCAGGAACACCGGGTGGCCGAGCTGGATCGCCTCGGCGCGCACCAGCCGATCGCCGTGGCACTTCTGGCAGGTCGCGGTGTAGAGCGCGGCGCCGGCGATCGCGTCGCCCTTGCCGGTGACCGGCGGCGGCGGCCGGTACGGCGGCCGGCCGTGGCGCAGCCAGGCGATCATGTCGGCGATGTCGCCGTCGGACAGCGGCCCGCCCAGGTCCTTGCCGTAGCCGGCCATCGGCGAGTTGGGGCGGCCCAGCTCGATCGAGCGCGCGATGAACGCGTCGTCGGCGCTCTCGAGGAACTGGTCGGTCACCAGCGACGGGGCGTGGTCGGCGACGTAGCCCTTGGCCTCGGGGCCGTGGCACAGCGCGCAGTACTTCTGGAACGCGGCGCCGCCGCGCGCGACCCGCGGATCGATCGGCGGCGTCGGCGCGCCGGCGTCGCGCGCCGGCGGGGGCGGCGGGGTCGGGGCGCCGCTCGAGCGCGAGCTGCAGGCGACGACGAGGGTGAGGAGCGAGGCTAGGACGACGCGCACGCGCGCATTCTGTCATAGGCCCGGCAGGGGCGCTCGCGGGGCGGGATCCTGGCTGTCGACGCGCACCTCGGCGGCGGGCTCGCCGCGGCCGTCGGGTCAGACGCCCGGCAGGGGCGCGCGCGTCGCGGGATCCTGGCTGTCGACGCGCACCTCGGCGGCGGGCTCGCCGCGGCCGTCGGGTCAGACGCCCGGCAGGGGCGCGCGTCGCGGGATCCCGGCGGTCGGCGCGCACCTCGGCGGCGGGCTCGCCGCGGCCGGCCGTCGGGTCAGACGCCCGGCAGGGGCGCGCGCGTCGCGGGATCCTGGCTGTCGGCGAGCACCTCGGCGGCGGTCTTGCCGCGGCCGTCGTGGCGCCAGCCCGGCGGGCGGAACAGGTAACCGAGCGCGGCCCGCAGGGTCGGCGCGCGCCGGGCGTCCCGCGCCATCGCGATCCACTCGTGGAACGCGATCACGTGCAGCTTGAAGCTCTTGATGTTCTCGGTGAGGCCGTAGACCACGCGGGCGCGCTCGGGCTCGAACGTGCCGAACAGGCGATCCCAGATGATCAGGATGCCGCCGTGGTTGCGGTCGAGGTACTCGGGGTTGGCGCCGTGGTGGACGCGGTGGTGCGAGGGCGTGTTGAAGATGAACTCGATCGGCGCCGGCAGCTTGGCGATGGCCTCGGTGTGGATCCAGTACTGGTAGAGCAGGCTGATCGCCTGCTGCACGAGCACCATCCACGGCGCGAAGCCCAGGAGCGGCAGCGGCAACCAGAACAGCGGCCCGGTCAGCGGCGTGGTCCACGACTGCCGCAGCGCCGTCGACAGGTTGTAGTGCTGGCTCGAGTGGTGGTTGACGTGGGCCGCCCACAGGAACCGGATCTCGTGGCTGGCGCGGTGGAACGCGTAGTAGCAGAGGTCCTCGGCGAAGAACAACAGCACCCAGGTCCACCACACGTTGGGCAGGGTCGCGACCCGGTACTGGTAGAGCCAGATCATCAGCGCCAGCGACACGAGCTTGGTGAACGCCGCGATGATCACGTTGCCGACGCCCATGCCGAGCGACGCGAGCGTGTCCTTGGTCGCGTAGCCGACGATGCGCGCGTCGTCGGTCCGGCGCCGCGCCCACGCCAGCTCGATGAGCAAGGTCACGAGGAAGATCGGGATGGCGGCGTAGATCAGGACTGACATGCTCAGGCCTTCCTTCCGGTCGGGCGGCGCCCGAGCTCGCGCCGGGCCAGGCGCTCGAGGAACGCGAGGTGGACGATCTCCGCGTCGGGGTCGGGCGAGAACAGGCCGATCGCCGCGCCCTGCATGGCGTAGACGATCGCCAGCACGGCGTCGTCGAACTCGGGGTTGGCCGCGGCCGCGGCCGGGAACAGCCGCCGCGCCTCGGCCAGGAGCAGCGCCTGGTGGCGCTCGAGCACCGGCCCGAGCGCGCGCGCGAGCGTGGGCTCGGTCCGGGCCGCGACGTAGATCTCGAGCACGACCCGCATGTCGGGCAGGCGGAACACCCGCCACAGCGCCGCGCACGCCGACGCCAGCGGATCGGCGGGGCGCGCCGGCCCGAGGTCGGCGGCGAACGCCAGGCGCAGATCGGCGAGGATCGCCTCGGTCACCGCGATCAAGAGGTCGGTCTTGTGCGGGAAGTGGCGGAACAGCGAGCCCTGGGCGACCTGGGCGCGGGTCGCGACCGCGGCGGTGGGCGCGCCGGCCAGGCCGTGCTCGCCGAGGAGCGCGCGGGCGGCGGCGATGAGCTGGGCCCGCGTGCGGATCGCGCGGGCCTGGCGCGCGGGCGCCAGCGGACGCAGGGTGCGGCGGGTGCGGGTCGCGACCACGACCCGACCGTACCAGAAAGAAAGTGACTGGTCACTCACTTTTTACCGAGGGCCGGCCACGTGCGCCGGCCTGGGCCGCGCGATAGCCTGCGCAGGTGCGCTCCCTCTGCTCGCTGATCCTGGTCGCCCTCGCGGCCGTGGTGGCGGCGTCGCCGGCCGCCGCCGGCCCGGGGTTCGACCCCGACGCCATCTACGCGGTGACCCTCGACGACGCGCCCCGGCGCGGCCCGGCCGACGCGCCGGTGACGATCGTCGAGTTCTCGGACTTCGCGTGCGGGTACTGCAACCGCGCGCAGGGCGTGCTCCGCCACCTCGAGCGTCAGTACCCCGGGCAGATCCGCTGGGTCTTCCGGACGCTGCCGCTCGACGAGGACACCGGCACGCTGGCGTCGGAGGCGGCGCTGGCGGCGGCGCGCCAGGGGCGGTTCTGGCCGATGCACGATCGCCTGTTCGCGGTCCACGGTCGGGTCGATCGGGCCGCGGTCGAGCTGATCGCGGTCGACCTCGGGCTCGACCTGGCGCGGTTCCGCGACGAGCTCGACAGCGGGCGGGCGCGCGCGGCGGTGCTGGCCGACCTGGCGGTCGGGCGCGGGCTCGGCATCACCGGCACGCCGGCGTTCTTCATCAACGGCCGCGCCATCGCCGGCGCCGCGCCGCTGTCGACGTTCCTGCGCGTGGTCGGCGAGGAGCTGGTCCGCAGCCGCGACCTCGGCGGCGCCGGTGATCGCTACGCCCAGCTCACCGCTGGCGGGCGGACCGTGGCCGACAGCGGCGCGCCGCCGCCGCAGGCCGCCGTGCTGTCGGAGCAGGACAGCTACCGCATCGGGCTCGGGCTGCCCGGCCACCGGCGCGGACCCGACGATGCGGCGGTGACGATCGTGGTCTGGAGCGACTTCCTGTGTCCGTACTGCGCCAACCAGGCCCCGATCCTCGACGGGCTCGTGGCCGCGCACCCGCGCGACGTGCGGCTGGTCTACCGGCACCTGCCGCTGATCATGCACGTCGGCGCCGAGCTCGCGGCCGAGGCCGCGGTCGAGGCCGGGCGCCAGGGCAAGTTCTGGGCGTTCCACGATCAGCTGTTCGCGGCCAGCAAGGGCGGCCTGCCGCGCGACGTCCTGCTCGAGCGCGGCAAGCTGGCCGGGCTCGACGTCGCGGCGCTGGCCGCGGCGCTGGCCGATCACCGCCACCGCGACGTGGTCGCCGCCGACGCGGCCGCGGCGCTGTCGCTCGGCGCCAACGGGACGCCGACCTTGTTCGTCAACGGCCGGGCGCTGCCGGGCATGGTCGATCGCGACGAGCTCGAGTCGGTGATCGCGGTCGAGCTCGAGCGCGCGCGGTCGCTCGTCGCGCGCGGGGTCGCGGCCGGCGACGTCTACGGGGTGATCGGCCTGGGCGCCGACCACGTCGAGCACGGCGATCCGCGCCAGCTCGCGCGCACCGGCCTGCGGATCGAGCCAGGGACCGTCGAGCGGGCGCGCATGGTGATCGCGGCCTGCCGCGCCCGCGATCGCGACGACGCCCGGGCGCTGGCGGCGCGGCTGCGGGGCCCCGAGGCCGCGCTGGCCCAGGGCGTGTGCGCCGATCGCGGGATCGATCTGCCATGACCGACGTCGACGTCGACCTGTTCGTGATCGGCGGCGGCTCCGGCGGCGTCCGGGCCGCGCGCATCGCCGCGACCCACGGCGCGCGGGTGGCGATCGCCGAGGAGCACCGCTGGGGCGGCACCTGCGTGATCCGCGGCTGCGTGCCCAAGAAGCTCCTGGTCTACGCCAGCGAGTTCGCGCACGCGTTCGACGACGCGCGCGGGTTCGGCTGGGAGGTCGGCCCGGTCCGCCACGACTGGGCGGCGCTGATCGCCGCCAAGGACCGCGAGATCGCCCGGCTGTCGGGCCTGTACCAGGGCAACCTCGAGCGCCACGGCGTCGTGCGCCACGACGGCCGCGCCACGCTGGTCGACGCGCACACGGTCGCGATCGGCGGCGCGCGCGTGCGGGCCGGGCACATCTTGATCGCCACCGGCGGCCGGCCGGTGCGGCCCCGCATCCCCGGGGCCGAGCTGTTCATCACCTCGGACGAGGCGTTCCACCTGCCGACCTTGCCGGCGCGGATCGCGATCGTCGGCGGCGGCTACATCGGCGTCGAGTTCGCGCACATCTTCCGCGGCCTCGGCGCCGAGGTGACGCTGATCCACCGGCGCGATCGGGTGCTGGCCGGGTTCGACGACGATCTCCGCGACGCGGTCGAGGCCGGCCTGGCTCGGGCCGGCGTGGTCGTGCGGGCGGGCGGTGAGCCGCGCGCGGTCCGGCGCGCGGCCGACGGCGCGATCGTGCTCGAGCTCGACGGCGCCGAGGTCGTCGCCGACGTGGCGATGGCCGCGACCGGGCGCGCGCCCCACACCGCCGGGCTCGGGCTCGAGGCGGCCGGGGTCGCGGTCGACGCGCGCGGCGCGATCGCGGTCGACGCCTGGAGCCAGACCTCGGCGCCGAGCGTCTACGCGGTCGGCGACGTCACCGGCCGGGTCGCGCTGACGCCGGTCGCGATCCGCGAGGGCCACGCGTTCGCCGACACGGTCTTCGGCGGCAAGGCGATCAAGATCGACCACGAGCTGATCGCGACCGCGGTGTTCGCGCAGCCGGCGGCGGCGGCGGTCGGGCTGTCCGAGGCCGCCGCGATCGCGCGCGGCCACGACGTCCAGATCTACGCCACCAAGTTCCGGCCGATGAAGCACACGATGACCGGCCGGGGCGATCAGGTGTTCCTGAAGCTGGTGGTCGATCGGGTCACCGGCGTGGTGCTGGGCGTACACATGGTCGCGGCCGAGGCGCCGGAGATCATCCAGGCGGTCGCGATCGCCGTGACGATGGGCGCGACCAAGGACGACTTCGATCGGACCTTCGCGGTCCACCCGACCGCGGCCGAGGAGCTGGTGCTCCTGCGCTAAGGGCCCGCGCGTGAACAAGTCGATCGAGGATCGCGGACGAGGCGCCCGGATGGCAAGGCGACGGCGAGGACCGGAGGGGAGCGTCCTCGTTGGACGTGACCCGAGGACCGGAGCCGGCAACGCAGCCAGCCGGGATGGATCGGCCGCGAGACCGACCGAGTTGTTCACGCGCGGGCCCTAACCTTCGGGGGCGCGCGGGGTCATGGTCGCATGCGGAGATCGAGCTCAGGCCGAGGTCGCGTGGTGGTCGCGGTGGCGCTGGCGGGCGTGGTGACGCTGGCGTGCAGCGGCGGCGGGGCGGGCGCGATCGACGCGGCGGTCGACGCGGCCGACGCGACGGTCGACGCGGCGCCCGACGCCGCCCCGGTGGTCGTCGACACCGGCTCGGTCTTCTTGCCCGACTGCCGGGCCTTCAACCGTCGGTGCGAGGGCGCCGACGCGCAGGATCCGGCGTGCGGCGCGTGCCAGTACCGGGTCCGCTACCGCGCCGATGTGTGCACGCCGACACGGCCGTGCGACGACCTGTTCCTGTACTGGCCGGCGTTCACGTGCGACCACCCGGGCCTCGCCGACGCGACCGCGGCGCTGCTGACCTCGCATCCAGGGTTCGTGATGCTGTGCGTGCAGCCGATCTACCCGGGCGAGGTCCTGCCGGCGTCGCTGGGCGCGCCCGAGCGCGACGACCGGGCGGTGACCGCGGCGCTGGCGCGCCTGCGCCCGGGCGGCGACCTGGCGGTGTGGACCGGCGCCAACCTGCTGATGGGCGGCTGCAGCATGGGCGCGACCC
Source organism: Myxococcales bacterium (assembly GCA_016717005.1). Lineage (NCBI taxonomy): Bacteria > Pseudomonadati > Myxococcota > Myxococcia > Myxococcales > Myxococcales bacterium. The sequence continues at coordinate 109,866 of JADJUF010000024.1, forward strand.
GCTATCCGGTCGTGGCCGCGCGCTACCCCGACGACGCGCGCTGGCTCGGCAGCGCCAAGACCGGCGTGTGCATGAGCGACGGCGTCGTCGACGTCGCCGCGCAGGATCGGTTCGTCGGCGCCGGCACCGGCCCGTCGTGCGCCGCGCGCCACGACCGCGTCGCCCACGGGTACACCGTCGCGACGCCGACGCCGGGCCACGCGTGCAGCGCCAGCGCCGGCGGCCAGTGCGCGTGCGACCCCGCCCACGCGGCGCTCGCCTACCCGGGCGACTGCGCCGACGGCGACTGCGTCGGCTTCGACTCGATCGTCCGCGCGAGCGCCGCCGGCGTCGAGTTCGCGCCCGGCGTCGACGCCGCGGCGTTCGCGGTGCCCCACTGGAAGCTGTTCACCGAGGGCGACGCCTGGGCCGGCGACCTCGCCAGCCGGTGCGAGCGCGACGTCGTGCCGGCCGCGCCGCTGACCGGGCTGTGCGCGCTGCTCGACGCCGATCCCGACCACGACTGCACGATCGTGCACGTCCCCGACGCGCCCCACTGCAGCTACTACAACACCCACCTCGGCGAGCAGTGCCTGGACTGGTTCGCCGGGCTCTAACCCCAGGGCTCACCTGTGTTGGCCCGCTGCGCTGCGCCTCCTGCGCGATCTCGTCGTTGCGTACTCGCCGGGTACACCCGGTACCGGTCGCCGCCGCGCCTCGACCTCGAGCAAGATGCTGTCCGGATCGAGCGCAACCCAGGTGAGCCCTGGGTCAGGGCCGCCGTCGGCCGAGCCTGATCGCGGCCCGCTCGGGCAGGGCGGCGCGGACCGCGTCGGGCAGGTCACGCCGCGCGTGCGGCGATCTGCCGCGTTGTGGATCGTTCGATGACTCAGTATCAGTGACCTTGTGTCATCGAAGAAGCAGCCGCCCGCGCCGCGCACCCGCCAGACCCAGAAGGCCGCCACCCGGGCGACGCTCGCGGCCGCGGCCCGGCGCTGCTTCGCCGAGCACGGCTTCGCCGCGACGCAGATCGGCGACATCGCCAAGGCCGCCGGCGTCGCGCACGGCACGTTCTACGTCCACTTCGCGTCCAAGGAGCAGGTCTGCGACGAGCTGCTCGACGAGCTCAACCAGGCGCTGGTCGGCGAGCTCGAGGCGGCGTGGGGCCCGGGCGCGCTGGCCGATCCGACCCGGACCGCGCGCCGGCTCGCCGAGATCTGCCTGGATCGCTGGCGCGCCGATCGCGACCTGGTCGCCGCGTTCGCCGAGCGCGCCGGCCTCGACGGTCGCCTCGATCAGCTGCGCGACGGCATCAACCCGCCGGTGGCCCGCTTCCTGGGCGCGCGGATCGCGACCCTGGCCGCCGCGGTCGGCGCCAAGGTCCGGCAGCCCGAGCTCCTGGCCCACGCGCTGCTCGGCATGTGGACCCGGGTCGGCCTCCAGTACCTGTTCGGCGCCGGCGTCTCGCGCAAGCAGGCCGCCGAGTTGCTCGCCACCTTGTCGATCGGCGCGCTCGGCGCCGCCATCCCCGAGCTCGGCCGCGCCCTCGCGCGGACGCCCGCCCAACGCTGAGAGGATCTCATGACCGCGCCCGCGCTCCGCACCTCGCTCCCGCTCGCCGGCGACGCGCCCTGGCGCGCCTTCGCGACCCCGTCGTCGCTGCCGGCGTTCCGCCGCTACGTCCCGCGGCCCGGCCACCCCGACTGGGTCCGGCTCGACGCCGAGGCCCGGGCCCTGGTCGACGCGCTCCGGCCGGGGCTGGCGCCGCCGCGGCGCGGCCGGGCCGAGGTCCGTCGGCGGGCCCGGAGCTGGCGCACCGCCGCGAGCAACTACCTCGTCAACCGTCGCCGGGCGCGGGCCGGCCGCGAGGACCTGCGGCCGCTGTACTTCATCTGGACCACGCTCCGGCCGTGCAACTTCCGCTGCACCTACTGCGACGACCACCAGGGGGCGCGCTACCCCGAGCTCGACGGCCACGGCAAGCTCGACACCGCCGGCGGCCGCCGGCTGCTCGAGGTGATGCGGACCCGCACGCCGAGCGTGTACTTCGCCGGCGGCGAGCCGACCCTGCGCAAGGATCTGCCGGCGCTCGCGCGCGCGGCGCGCGACCTCGCGTACTACCCGATCGTCGTCAACACCAACGGCAGCCTGCTGCACCAGCTCTTGCCGCAGCTGGCGTGGTCGACGTTCCTGGCCGACGTCGACATCCTCGTGGTCAGCGTCGACGCGCTCGACCTGGCGACGCTGGCGCCGATGTGGCGGACCCGCCACCCCGAGGACGTCCTGCGCAACCTGCTGGCGCTGCGCGCGCTGGCCGCCGAGCAGCGGGTCAAGCTGATGGTCAACTGCGTGATCCAGGCCGGCCTGATCGACGAGGCCCGCGCGGTCGCCGACCTCGCCGACGATCTCGGCGTCTGGTTCTGTCCGGTGCCGCGCAACGTCGGCCCGCGGATCGATCCGGCGGTGCTGGCCGATCCGGCCTACGCGCCGTTCGTCGACGAGCTGATCGCGCGCAAGCGCGCCGGCGCCCGGATCGCCGGCTCGCCGCGGATGCTCGCGCGCCTGCTGCGGGCGGCGCCGCTCGACTGCCGGACCACGCTCAAGCCCCACGTCGATCACGACGGCCGGCTGGCGTGGCCGTGCAAGGCGACGATCGCGACCGCGCCGGTGGCGCTCGACGTGCTCGCGTTCGAGCACGTCGACGACCTCTACGCCGCCGCGACCGCGCAGATCGATCCGACCGGCTTCCACGGGCCCGGCCCGGGCCAGTGCGGCGGCGACTGCAACTGGGCCCAGAACTACACCACCGACGAGTACGCCCACGGCCTGGCCCACCCGCTGCACCTGCTCGGCGAGCTCCGGGCGTTCGTGCGCCGATGACCGCGCGCCAGGCCCGACCGGCATGGACGCCTGGGCGATCCGGTTGGTGACGCCGCCCCCGGCGCGCGTCTCCAGGTCGGCGATCGCGCGTTCGCGATCGACGCCGGGGCGATCGTCGTCGTCAGCGTCGCGATCTGCGTCGCGTCCGACCAGCTCGCGCTGATGACCGCGCTGGTCCCGGCGGTGATCGCCGCGCGGTTCGCGCTGCTGGCCGCGGTGCCGCGGGGGCGGCGCGCGCTCGGGCTCCCGGCCGAGGCCGTCTTCTTCGCGCTGTGCACCGTGGTCGGCGCGGTCAACGACTGGAACAGCGTCACCCGCCACCGCGTCTACGACTACCGCGTGCCGGTCGACCTCCCGAGCGTCAGCACGATCCCGCTGTGGATGTTGCTCTACTGGGGGCTGGTCCTGCGGTTCCTCGCGACCTTGTTCCGGTGGCGCCGCCTCGCGCTGCCACCGCCCGCAGCCGCGCACCCGGGCGCGCGGATCGCGGTGCTCCTGGCCTTGGTCGTGATCACCCGCCAGGCGGTCTACCGGACCTTCGCCGATCCGGTGTGGTCGTGGCTGCCGTTCGCGCTGGCGATCGCGGTCGCGGTGATCGCGCTGCGGCCCGGGCGCGCGCGCTTGCTCGTGCTGGCGGGGTTCGTGGTCGTCGGGCCGCTGGTCGAGGTGCTGTACATCCAGCTCGGGCACCTGCACGCCTACCACCTCGGCTGGCTGGGCGGCGTGCCGGTCTGGATCGCGCTGTGGTGGGGCCTCGCCGCGCTGGTCTGGGACGACCTGTCGCGCCGGCTCCAGACGCGGTTGCGGTCGGCCGCGCCCGGCGCGGGCCGCGCGGCCGGGGCGCAGGCCGGTCAACCGTCGAGGCTGATGGCGCGGTAGCCGATGGCCTCGACCCGCGCGAGCTTGGCGCGGTTGCGCGCGAGCCAGGTCCAGACCGGGTCGGTCTGGGACTCGGGGTTGGCACCCGGTCGGCGCGCTCGCGCGGAACCCGCGATCGATCAGCGCGTGAAGGTCTCGACCGGGCGGTACTCGGCCGCGCGATCGCCCATGTGCCGCGCGAACCAGCGGGCCCGGCGTCGACGCGCGATCCGATCGGCGACGTCGTCGAGCGGCGGCAGCGCCCGCCGCAGGGTCTCGGCCGCGAACGTCAGCGGCGCCGGCGCCAGCACCGCCAGCGGCCACAGCCCGGCCGGCGGCAGCTGGTTCGCGGCGTAGGCCGGCGGTGGCAGGAACACCCGGGTGAAGCCGCGGTGCAGCCCGTGGCTCCACCACGCGGCGGCGCGCGCGCGCCACGGGCCAGCCTCGGGAGGCGTGAACGCCTCGACGTACGACTGGCACAGCTGGCGACCGTCGGCCCCGGCGGCGCGCGCGCCCTTGACCATCGTGACGAACGCGAGCTGCCAGCAGGCGCGCACGGTCGTCGGGAACCAGCGCGGGCGCACGCCCATCAGGTGGCCGACGTAGCGCCAGAAGTGCAGCATCGCCTCGATGTCGGCGGTGGTCGGGCGGTAGCCGAGCACGCGCAGGGCGTAGCCGGGCGCGAAGCTGCCGCCGAGGATCGTCAAGAGCGCGTCGGCCTGGCTGATCGGCACGCCCCACGCGGCCGCGTCCCACTCGGGGTGCGCGGCCAGCCGCCGGCGCACGAACACGTGCATCATGCGCACGCGCAGCGCCGACGCGCGGCCGGCGGCGCCGGGCGCGAGGCCGCCGGGCTCGGACACCGCGATCCAGAACGCGACGGTCTCGAGGAAGCGGCGCCGGGTCGAGGCCCCGGCGTAGGCGCCGGTCAACGCCAGCGGCTTGGCCACCGAGTTCTCGGCGTAGCCGGCCAGCGTGATCGAGCCGGCGAACCGGAACATGTCGGCGCCGTAGCGCCGGAACACCTTGGCGCCGTGGGCCACGCGCGCGCGATCGAGCCACGGCGGATCGTCGTCGAGATCCGCGAACAGCGTGCGCAGCGACGCGGGCGCGTCGGCGGCGACGCCCGCGGTCAGGGCCTGCTCGAACTGGCGGCGACCGCCGGCGGGATCGCCGCCGAGGTAGAGCTCGTCGACGACGGCCTCGGCCAGCGGATCGGCGTCGTAGTACGCGGCCGCGAACGCGCGGACGACGTCGTCGGCCGGCGCCGGATCGAAGCCCAGGGCCACGCGGCCGAGCGCGCGCACGGCCCGGGCCCACGGGCGCGCGAGCTGGTCCCAGTAGCGGAACTCGGTCGGGGCCAGCGGCGCCATGGCGCGACTATGCCAGCGCGGTCACGGCGTCGGGAACCGCACGCGGCTGATCGTGAAGCGCGCCTTGCCGCAGGTCGGCTTCGGCGGCGGCGCGGGCCTGGCGCCTGGCGGCCGCGTCGGCTGGGCGGCCGGGGGCTTGGCCTTGGGCTTGGGCGGCGCCACGTCGAGGTAGACGTACAGGACGTCGCCGTGGGGCGGGGCGATCTCCTTGGTCCAGCGGCAGTCGCCGGCCACGACCTCGAGCGCGTGCTTGCCCGGCGCGATCGGGAGCAGGTCGCCGAGCCGCTGGCTGCCCTGCCCGTCGATGAGGACCCTGGCGCGGCCGAGCCAGCCGCTGCCGCTGACGACGACGTTGCCGTCGACTCGCGGCGGCGGGTTGAGGCTGAACGACTGGGTGCGCGCGAAGTCGACGTCGTGGACCAGCGAGCGGAACGAGATCGGCGTGAGCGCGTCGAACCGGTGCGGCCCCGGCGGCAGCTCGACGAAGATCGGGGCGGGGCCGGCCTGGCGCACGCCGTCGATGAAGATGACCGCGTCCTCGGCCTTGCTGGTGATGTCGACCTCGCCGGGCGTGGCCTCGAGCTGCGCCAGGATCTTCTCGACCTTGGCGCGATCGGGCGCGGCCGGCGCCTGCTTGAGGTAGTCGCGGTACGCGCGGGCGGCGCCGCGGATGTCGTGCTTGCGGCGCAGCACGTCGGCGAGGTTGAAGGAGACGCTCGGGTGGGGCGCGATCTTCGCGACGTAGCGGTAACGATCGATCGCGGTCGCGAGGTCGCCGGCCTGATCGGCGGCCTGGGCCTCGGCGAACGCGGTCCGCGCGGCCTCCTCGACCCGCGGCGGCAGCGGCGGCTCGTCGGCGCTGGCCGGCGCGGTCAGCGCGCCGAGCGTGATCGCGGTGAGGGCGAGGCGAGGGCAGCGCAGCACCGGTTGATGGTAGCCGATAGCGGCGCGGACGCCGCCTCCATCATCGCTCTTGCCAGGCCTGCGCGCGCCGCGGCCCCAGGCGCTGATCGCCGCGCCGCCTGGTGCGCCCGACGCGAGGCCTGCGCGCGCCGCGGCCCCTGGCGCTGATCGCCGCGCCGCCTGCGCGCGCCGCGGCCCCAGGCGCTGATCGCCGCGCCGCCCGCGCCGCGGCCCCTGGCGCTGAGCGCCGCGCCGCCTGCGCGCGCCGCGGCCCCCGGCGCTGATCGCCGCGCCGCCTGCGCGCGCCGCGGCCCCCGGCGCTGATCGCGGTGCCGCCAGGCGCGCGACGCCAGGCCTGCGCGCGCCGCGGCCCCCGGCGCTGATCGCCGTGCCGCCAGGCGCGCCCGACGCCAGGCCTGCGCGCGCCGCGACGCCCGGCGCTGATCGCCGCGCCGCTCGTCCGCGACGCCCCGGAGCCTTGCCGTGATTTCGGACGGTTGTCTGTTTTGATGGAAATCAGCCGTGATAGCGGACGGACGTCTGCTACGGTGCGGAGATGCAGCGCCGCGCCGACCCGTACCGCGACCTCGCCGTGATCGACAGCCGCGCGCCGCGGACCAACCAGACCATCGTCGCGATCGTCGCGTCGATCGCCGTCGCGACCGGCGCGTGGCCGCTGCTGGGGCTCCTCGCGCTGCAGCTCGCGATCGCCGTGCGGTTCGGGCGCCGCTACTGCCTGCCGTGTCGGCTGTACTTCGACGTGCTGCAGCCGCGCCTCGGCGAGGGGCCCCTCGAAGATTCACGCGCGCCGCGGTTCGCCAACATCATCGGCGCCGGCGTGCTGGCGATCGCGACCGGCGCCTACGCCGTCGGGCTGCCCACGGTCGGCGCGGCGCTGGGCCTGACGGTCGTGGCGCTGGCGACGGTGGCGGCGACCACCGGCCTGTGCGTCGGCTGCGAGCTGTACAAGATCAGCGCGCGCCTGCGCGGCGTGCGCGGGGGCGCGATCGATCGGGTCGATCTCGCCGGCCTCGGCGCGGACCCGGGCGCGACCGACGTGGTCGTCATGTTCACGCACCCGCTGTGCGGCGACTGCCAGCGCGTCCGTGCCGAGCTGGCCGCGAGCGGTAAGCCGGTGGTCTCGGTCGACGTGTCGCGCCGGCGCGACCTGGCCAAGAAGTACGGCGTGACCCTGGTCCCGCTGGCGGTCGCGGTCGATCCGTTCGGCGTGGTCACCGCCCGGCTGCACTGAGCGCCGGCGCAGCGCTCGCCGGCGCAGGGCGGCGCGTGCACCGCGGCGGACCGCGTCGGGGCCAGGCGGCGGTGATCGCTCGGAGCCGCGGTGACGTCAGCGCTGGCAGCGGCGCCGCAGGCAGGCTGGGCACGCTGGGCGAGCGTGGCTGCGCACGGACCGCGGCGGGGCCAGCGCCGCGGTGAACGCTCGGGGCCGCGGTGCCGTCGCCGATGGCGGCCGGGGCCAGCGGCGACGCGGACACGCTGGGCGAGCGCGGCGCGCGCGAACCACGTCGGGGCCAGCGCTTCGACCTCGGTGCTGATGGCGGTGGGTGAGGTCTTGGGCCGGCGCGACCGCTCACGGACCCCGCCCACGTCGCGGCCCGCGGCTTGATAGCGCTCGACCCAGGTGTACCCAGTCTGTCGGCTCACGCCGAAGCGCCGACAGAGCTCAGCCATGTTCACAAAGCCGCCCTCGGCCTCGTTCCACCGCCGCTCCCATTCGAGGACGAGCTTCGTCCGCTCCCTCGTCATGTCGGTCGCTTTTCAGGGCATCGACGACGGTCGCCCCCCTGATGAATGACGCGTCAAGGATGTCCGTGGGCGAGTGCCCCAGCCTGTCCAGGGTGTCCTCGGACCGACCTGTCAAGGATGTATCAGGGCTGTACCCCCCCACGACGCCCGGCGCGCGGGCTTGACGATTCGTTGCAAAATGCTATATATGCCATAATCAAAAATGAGCACATTGCGACGCCCCCGCACGCCGATCCAGCTCACGCTTGATCAGGCGCGTCGCCCGACCGGGCACGGCGGCTGGCGTCCGGGCGCCGGCCGCAAGAAGCGCAAGGGCAGCTGCGCGCACCTGCCGCGCGTGCGGTTTCCGGCGTCGGTGCCGGTGCACGTGACGCTCAAGGTCGTCGGCGGCCTGCCGTCGTTTCGACGCCCGCCGGCCGACCTGACGGCCGACGCCCGACGTGACGGCCGACGCCGGACGTGACACGCCGGCGCCGCGGCGGCCGCCGCCCGACGCGACGCCCGACGCGCCGCCCGACGCGCCGCCCGACAGCCGACGCGCCGCCCGACACCCGCCGGTGCGCGGTGCGCGGTGCGCGACTCGCCTACGCCGCGGCGGGGCGGTCGCCGAAGATCGCGGTGCCGATACGCACGAGCGTCGCGCCGCAGGCGATCGCGACCGCGAAGTCATGGCTCATGCCCATCGACAGGTGCGGCAGCGGCGCCGCGGCGGTGGCGAGGCGATCGCGCAGCGCCCGCAGCGCGGCGAAGTGCGGGCGCGCGTCCTCGGGATCGTCGGTGGGCGGCGGCATGGTCATGAGCCCGTCGACGCGCACGCCCGGGACGGCGCGCAGCGCGGCGATCAGGGCCGGGGCGTCGGCGACCGCCACGCCGCCCTTGGTCGCCTCGCCGGCGACGTTGACCGCGATCAGGATCGGCTGCACCGCGCCGGGCGCGACCCGCTTGCCCAGCTCGACGCCGAGCGCGAGGCTGTCGACCGCGTGGACGAGCGCCACTTGACCTGCGATCTGGCGGGCCTTGTTGCGCTGCAGCCGCCCGATGAAGTGCCAGCGCGGCTGCGTAGCGACGGCGGCCTGCTTGGCGACCAGCTCCTGCACGTAGTTCTCGCCGAGATCGGTGGCGCCGGCGGCGATGGCCGCGTCGAGCGCGGCCACCGGGTGCAGCTTCGAGACGGCGACGAGGGTGACCTCGTCGGCGCGCCGGCCGGCGGCGGCGCAGGCGGCGTCGACCGCGGCCCGGGTGGCGCGATAGCGCGCGGCGACGTCGGTCACGCGGGGTGCCCGAGCGCGAGGTGGACGGTCGCGGCGCCGGTCGCGCGCAGGAGCTCGACCACCTCGGCCAGCGGCAGGCCGGCGACGTTGGTGATCGAGCCGTGGACCGCGCGCACCAGCGCCGCGCCGATGCCCTGGATCGCGTAGGCCCCGGCCTTGCCCTGCCACTCGCCGCTGGCGACGTAGTCGGCGAGCACGTCGTCGTCGTAGGCGCACATCTCGACGTCGCTGGTGACCGCGAGCGCGTGGTGGCGCGCGCCCTTGCGCAGGACCACGGCGGTCGTGACCTGGTGGGTGTGGCCGCGCAGCTGCCGCAGCATCGCGGCGGCGTGATCGGCGTCGTCGGCCTTGCCGAAGATCGTGCCGGCGAGGATCACCGTGGTGTCGGCGGCGAGGACCCAGTCGTCGGCGGTCGAGATCGCGTCGGCCTTGGCGGCCGCGACGCGCTCGACGTACGCGCGCGCGGCCTCGCCGGGGTGGACCGACTCGTCGACGTCGGCGGGGCTGACCGCGAACGAGACGCCGACCCGGGCCAGCAGCTCGCTGCGGCGCGGCGATGCGGACGCGAGGATGAGCATGCGCACCTTATATACAGCCGCGGCGCGGCCGCCGATAGCCGGCCGAAACGGCGACGAGCGCCACGGTGGCGCTCGTCGAGGTTCACGGGGTGTGAGGGCCGGTCACTGCGGCGGCGGCCAGCCGCCACCCTGGGGCGGCGGACCACCCTGGGGCGGCGGACCCCCGAAGCCACCCTGGGGCGGCGGACCCCCGAAGCCGCCCTGGGGCGGGCCACCGTAGCCGCCCTGGGGCGGGCCACCGTAGCCCGGCGGCGGACCCCCCTGCGGCGGACCACCGTAGCCGGGCGGCGGGCCGCCGTAGCCACCGGGCGGGCCCTGGGGCGGCTGCTTCTTGCCCTTCACCATGTCCATGATCGAGTCGTACGCCGCGGGCGCCGTCAGCATCAGCACGCCGAAGTAGGCGAGCAGCATCAGCACCATCCGCACCAGCATCAGGAACCACTCGATGAACTTCACGTGCGGGAAGTGGATCAGGATCGCCAGCATGAGCAGGACGATCTGCGCGACGAGCCACACCAGCAGCAGCGCCGTGACGTGCGGGGCGAACGCGTCGACCGCCTGCATCGCCGGCGGCAGCTTGCGCGCCGGCACGACGAAGATCACGCAGGCGACGCCGATGAGCAGCACCACCACGGTCAGCACCGCGTAGAGCTTGAACAGGGCGCCCGGTGCGTCGAACAGGTCGAACGCGTCGATGAACGGCACCAGCAGCGAGACCGCGCCGACGGCGATGATGATGCGCGCGATCTGATCCTCGGGGTTCGCGAGCCGCGCCAGCAGGCCGAACACCAACGTCGACATGCCGATCGCGTAGAAGCACGTCAGGGCGAGCGGCTCGGCCTGACCCCGGCAGGCGCGCCGATGCCGTTGATCAGCACGCCGGCGTAGGACACGCCGAACGGCAACCACTCGAGGACGATCGGCGGCACCTTGGCGCGGATGTCCTTGGGCGCGGCGGCGACGAGCAGGTACGAGGCGGCCGCGAGCAGCGGCCACACCAGGCCCTTGAACGCGTTGCCCTTGAACGCGAACACCAGCTTGGGGCTGAAGCGGAGCGGAATGAAGATCGCGATCAGCAGCGCGACGCCCAGGACCATGAGCGCCATCTTCTGCAGGTCGACGTCGCGCAGCTTGGCCAGCGGCACGCCGAACAGCGTGCCGGGCTTGGACTGCGGCAGCGCCCGGGCCCAGTCATCCATCGGGCCGGGCAGGTTCTGCTGCGGCGGTGCGAAGCCCTGAGGCGGACCACCCTGAGGTGGGCCACCGAAGCCGGGCGGGGGACCACCCTGCGGCGGACCCCCGAAACCGGGCGGCGGACCACCGAAGCCACCCTGCGGCGGACCACCAGGCGGCGGGCCACCGAAGCCACCTTGGGGCGGACCACCCTGCGGCGGACCTGCGAAGCCGGGCGGGGGACCACCCTGCGGCGGACCTGCGAAGCCGGGCGGGGGACCACCCTGCGGCGGACCTCCGAAGCCGGGCGGGGGACCACCAGGCGGGGGACCCCGAAACCACCCTGCGGCGGCCCACCCGGCGGCGGACCCCCGAAGCCCGGCGGCGGACCGCCCGGCGGCGGACCACCGAAACCACCCGGCGGCGGACCACCCGGCGGCGGACCACCGAAACCACCCGGCGGCGGACCGCCCGGCGGCGGACCACCGAAACCACCCGGCGGCGGACCACCCGGCGGCGGCGCACCGAAGCCCGGCGGCGGACCACCCGGCGGCGGCGCACCGAAGCCCGGCGGCGGACCACCCGGCGGCGGCGCACCGAAGCCCGGCGGCGGACCACCCGGCGGTGGCGCGCCCGGCGGCGGGCCACCGAACGCAGGCGGCGGCGGCGCTGCGGGACCGGGCGGCGCCGACGGCGCCGGCGGCCCCGGCGGCTTGGGTGCGGGCGCGGCCGCGCCGGCCGGCCCGAGCTTGGGAGCCGCGTAGCCGAACATCGTCTTCGCAGGTCCGCCGGCGGGCGCAGCAGGCGCGGCGGGCATCGGTCGCCCGCACGTGCCGCACGCCGGCGCGGTCATCAGCACGGCCGCGCCACAGAACGGGCACGGCCTGGTTGGTGTCGCCATGGCTATCGCTCTCTCCCGGGTTTTGGGCCGCACCGTAACGCGCCGACGGAACGACGGTCAACGCGAGGGACCCGCGATCGCGCGCCCGTGGTACATCGCGAGGCGTGACCGCTCGACTCGACAAGACCATCGGCTTCCTCGGCGCAGGCAACATGGCGGAGGCCCTCATCCGCGGCCTCGTGCAGGGCGGCGTCGTCGTGCCGGAGCGGGTGATCGCGTCGGGGCCGCGCGGCGATCGGCTGGCCGAGCTGGCCGAGACCTACCGCATCGAGACCACGACCGACAACGCCGCCCTCGCGCGCAAGTCCGAGATCGTCGTGCTCGCGGTCAAGCCGCAGATCCTCGAGAAGGTCGTGCGCGAGGTCGCGGGCGCGATCGGGCCCAACACGCTGGTGGTGTCGGTGGCGGCGGGCGTCGACACGGCGACCATCGAGAGCCACCTGCCGTCGGGCGCGCGGGTGGTGCGGGCCATGCCCAACATGCCGGCGCTGGTGTGCGCGGGCGCGACCGCGATCGCGCGTGGCCGCCACGCCACCGACGGCGACGTGCTCGAGGCCAAGACCATCTTCGACGCGGTCGGCCTCACGATCGTGCTCGACGAGAGCCAGCTCGACGCGGTCACCGGGCTGTCGGGCTCAGGCCCGGCCTACATCTTCTTGATCCTCGAGGCGCTCGCCGACGCCGGCGTCAAGGTCGGCCTGTCGCGCCGCGACGCCCAGAAGCTCGCGGCCCAGACCGTGATGGGCTCGGCCAAGCTCCTGCTGGACACCGACGAGCACCCCGGCAAGCTCAAGGACATGGTGACCTCGCCCGGCGGCACCGCGATCGCCGGCCTGCACACGCTCGAGGAGGGCGGCCTGCGCACGACCCTGATCAACGCGGTCGAGACCGCGACCAAGCGGGCGCGCGAGCTGGGGCGCGGCGGCAAGGGATGACGTTCGTGCGCGCCACCGCGGACGGGGTCACGCTCGACGTGCTCGTGCAGCCGCGGGCGTCGCGCGCGCGGCTCGGCCCGATCCACGGCGATCGCGTCAAGCTCGCGGTCACCGCGCCGCCGGTCGACGGCGAGGCCAACGCCGCGGTGATCGAGCTCGTGGCCAAGGCCCTCGGCGTCGCCCGCGGCGCGGTCGCGGTCACCGCCGGCCACAGCTCGCGGCGCAAGACCGTGGCGATCCGCGGCGTCGACGCCGCGCGGGTCGCGGCCGCGATCGCGGAGGCGCCGTGACCCGGGGCTGGGCGCTGGCGGCGGCGGCGGCGCTGTGCGGCTGCGGCGGGCTCACCGGCACGATCGCGCTCGACGTCGTGACCGCGCCCGGCTCGACCGTGCTCGACGACGTCGTCCGCGCGCGGCTGACGCTGTCGTCGCCGCCGACCGTGGTCGAGGCGACCCGCGGCGCCGACGGGACGTTCCGGCTCGAGCTCGAGGTGCCGGCCGACGGCCCGGCCGGCCAGCTCACGTTCGAGGGCTTCGACGCCGGCGATCAGCGCGTCGCGATCGGGCGCACGCCCAACCTGCCGGTGGCCGCGATCGACGCCGACGTCGCGATCTACGTGGCCGCGCCCGACACGCTCGCCGCCGCGCCGGTGACGCTCGATCCGGCCCGGGCCGCGGTCGGCACCGCCGCCTATCCGTTCGGCGTCCTGGTGGCCGGCGGCCGCGACAGCGCCGGCGTCGCCAGCGATCGCGTGGCGATCTACAACGTCTTCACCCACGCGTGGCAGGCCGGCGTCGATCTGCCGGCGCCGCGGGTCGCGCCGACGATCGGCGCCAGCGCGCTGGGCTACGCCTACCTGCTCGGCGGCGACGACGCCAGCGGCGCGCCGACGGGGACGCTCTGGCGCTACGACACCACCGCGGCGCCGGCCGGCGCGGTCGTGGCGCTGGCCGAGCAGCCGACCCTGGCCCGGACCGGCGCGCCGATCGCGCTGGTGCGCAGCGAGGGCTTCATCGTCGGCGGCGCCCCGCCGCTGGTGATCGACGGGTTCACGCGCACGCTGACGCCGGCGACGGCGCTGCCGACGCTGGCCGGCGCCGCGACGTCGGTGGTCGTGCCCGGGGTCGGCGCCGACGGGCAGGGCGCGCTGTTCGCGCTGTTCGTCGGCGACGGCAGCGGCGCCAGCGGCGTGGTCCGGATCGACGCCGACGGCGCCACCGACGAGGCCTCGGCCCCGGCCAGCGCGCGGCGGCGCGGCCACGGCGTGGTCGCCACCGCCGACGGCCGTGTGCTGATCATCGGCGGCGAGGTCGGCGGCGTGCCAACGGCCAGCGCGATCGTCGCGAGCCCGGCCAGCCAGCTCTACGTCGAGATGCCCGACGTGCTGATCACGCCACGCACCGGCGCCGCGATCGCCGCCGCGGGCGGCGTGCTGGTGGTCGCCGGGGGCCGCGACGCCGCCGGCGTGGTGGTCGGCACCGCCGAGATCCTCGATCTGATCACGCTGGCGCACCGCGCGACCGTGCCGATGGTCGTGCCGCGCGCCGACGCCGTCGCCCGCCCGCTCGACGACGGCCAGGTGCTGATCGTCGGCGGCGTCGACGCCGACGGCCGGCCGGTCGGCACGCTCGAGCTGTTCACGCCGTCGTGATCGCCGCGGTCACGGCCACTCGACCGAGCGCATCGACAGCGAGCCCAGCGCCCAGCCGGTGACCGGGTAGCGCGGCGGCGGCAGCGCGGCGCCGTCGGCCGCGGCCCCGGCCGCGACCAGCAGCGGCGCCAGGTGCTCGACCGACGGGTGGGCCTCGCGCAGCGCCGGCGCGTCGTCGAGGATCCGCGCGAGCGCCGCGCCGTCGCCGCGATCGAGCGCCGCGACCAGCCAGGCCTCGAACGCCTGGGCCCACGGCTCGGGCCCGGCGGCGCCGCCGCGCCAGGCCAGGCGCCCGAGGTTGTGGACCGCGCCGCCCGAGCCCAGCACGAGCACGCCGTCGTCGCGCAGCGGCGCCAGCGCGCGCCCGAGCGCCAGCCAGCCGGCCGGGCCCTGGCCGAGCGGCAGCGCCACCTGCACGACCGGCAGGTCGGCCGCGGGGAACATCTTGCCCAGCGGCACCCACACGCCGTGGTCGAGCGGGCGCGTCGGCTCGGCCCGCGCCCCGGTGGCCGCGCGCACCTGCGCCGCCAGCTCGGCCGAGCCGGGCGCCGGGTACTGCACGCGGTAGAGGTCGTCGGCGAAGCCGCCGAAGTCGTACAGCAGCGGCGCGCGCGCCTCGACGCCGGTGCGCGGCGCGGCCGCGACCCAGTGGGCCGAGACCACGACCAGCGCGCGCGGCGCTCGGGCGCCGGTGAAGGTCGCGCCCCACGCCGCCAGGTCGGCCGCGAAGCCGCCGTCCTCGAGCGCGAGCGTGGGCGCGCCGTGGCTGATGAACCCGATCGGGAGGCGCGTCATGCGGTCATCATGACGACGATGCGGGCCGGGCCCAAGGCGGCGCGCCGGGACAGTCCGTTCGCGCGATCAGCGCTTGACGACCCGGCCCAGCTCCTCGGACTCGACCGCGCACGCCTGCTTGAGGTGGTGGTGGTGGAGCGCGCCGCCGTCCTCGGCGGCCAGGAACGCGGCGCGGATCGCGGCGTTGCGGATGTTGCCGCCGCTGAACTCCCAGCGCTCGGCGATGTCGTCGAGATCGAGATCGGCGTGGAGGTGGCGCGGGTCGGGCAGGTGGCGACGCCACAGCGCGGCCCGGGCGTCGGCGTCGGGCGTGTCGAAGTCGACCCGGAACTGCAGCCGGCGCAGGAACGCCTCGTCGATGCCGACCAGCGCGTTCGTCGTCAGGATCGCGATGCCGTCGAAGTGATCGAGCTTCTGCAGGAGGAAGTTCACCTCGAGGTTGGCGTAGCGATCGTTGGCGCTCTTGACCTCGGTGCGCTTGCCGAACAGCGAGTCGGCCTCGTCGAACAGGAGCACCGCGTGGCCGTGGCGGGCCTCGGCGAACAGCCGCGCCAGGTTCTTCTCGGTCTCGCCGACCCACTTCGACACGATCTGCGACAGGTCGACCCGGTACAGCGCGATGCCCAGCTCGGTGGCGATCACCGACGCCGCCAGGGTCTTGCCGGTCCCGGGCGGGCCGCTGAACAGGGCCGCGATGCCCTCGCCGGTGACGTGCTTGCCGAGCCCCCACTCGCGGTACACGCGCTCGGCGTGGCGGCGGTACAGCACCATCTCCTGCAGGCGGGTCGTGGTCTCCGCCGGCAGGATCAGCGCGTCCCAGCCGACCCGGCGCGCGACCCGCTCGACCAGGTTGCCCAGCCGCGGTCGCAGGGCGTCGGCGATCGCCGCCTGGGCCGCGGGGCTGGGATCCTCGAGCGTGCCGCGGTGGTGCGCGTCGACCAGCGCCTCGACCTGGCCGATCGCCGGCGCCAGCGGCGCGATCGCGCGCGCGGTGATCGCCGCCGCGTCGGCGACGCCGTCCTGCTCGAGCCGCGCCTGCGCCAGCAGCGTGCCGGCGCCCGGCGCCAGCCGCAGCATCGACACCACCGCCAGCGCCTGCGCCAGCGGCGTCGGGACCGGATCCTCGTCGGGCGCGTACAGCAGGATCGCGGCGTCGAGGCGGCGGGCCGCGTGCACGGCCGCGCCCAGCCGGCGCGCGATCACCAGCGGATCGGGCTCGCGCTCGGGCGCCAGATCGAACGCCGGCACCGCGCCGGCGAGCGCCGCGTCGCGCACCAGCCGCGTCCAGCCCAGGTCGAGGCTGGCGTCCGACGGCAGCGCGCAGGTCCACAGCGCCGCGCCGTCGCGCGCGGCCAGGACCCGGCCGATCGTGTGCAGCGACCACGGCGAGGGGCCCACGACCAGCAGCGGCCGCGCGAGGTCGGGCAGGCCGATGGTCGCCGGCTCGAGCGTCGGCGCCGCGCCCGGCGGCGTGCTGTCGGCCACCGCCGTCGGCGTCGGGATCGGCCCGCCGCGCACCGCCGCGAGCACCGCCGCCGGCACCCGCACCGGCGCGGTCGCGGCCAGCCCCAGCGTCGGCTCGATCTCGAGCAAGCCCAGCCCGACCAGGCCGCGGTCGCCGCCGAGCCGGGCCGCCAGCGCCAGCCGCGCGGCCTGATCGGGCTCGGCCAGATCGAGCAGCAGCCCCAGCGTCGTGCCGCCGCGCGGGGCCAGGGCGTCCAGGCTCCGCGCCAGCGCGCCGTCGAGCAGCGGCGCCACCGCCAGCGCCAGCAGCACCAGCTGCGCGGGATCGCCGTCGAGCCAGCGGGCGATCCGCGCCAGCGGCCCGCGGCCGGCCCGCGGCCAGCTGGTCAGCACCCGCGCCGCCAGCGTCGGGATCTCCGCGACGCGCTCGGTCAGGGCCGCGCGATCGCTGTCACCGGGGCCGGCCTGGTGGCCCTCGGCGCCGAGGCGCAGCCACAGCCGGGCCGCGGCCGCGCGGCCCAGGGCGAGGACCTCGGCGGCGCGATCGACGGGGCTGTCCATTCGACTTTCGACGATACAACGCGCGGTCGATGGTACGCTACCCGGCAGCGCCATGGCCGACCCAGACAAGCTCCAGCGTCTCGACAACGAGCACGAGGTCACCGACGACGTGCTCGTCGCCAACACCAACCAGGACCAGGCCGCCGGCAGCCCCGGGCGGGGTACCTGGGCGGCGATGCCAAGGTCAAGACCGGCACGGCCGGCGTCACCGGCTTCGACGATCCCGACGCCCAGACCTACGCGCACGGCGCGATGATGGGCGCCGGCGGGGCCTTCATGAAGGACCCGCTCTGGAACCAGATCTTCAAGGCGCTGTGGGCCGAGGAGTTCGACCGCATCGCCGCGATCAAGAACATCCGCGACGTGATGCTCGCGCTCGAGAACAACCCGATCCTCGCCGCCTACGGCGAGTGCAAGACCCTCGAGAGCCGCGGCGAGGCCACGGGCCAGGCCGATCCCAAGGCCCAGAAGGTGCTGCCGCAGGAGTGGGACGTCTGGCTCGATCCCAAGGACCCGGGCGACCTGTCGAAGGTCAAGATCGCGCACGGCAACTTCTGGACGACGGTCATGCAGAGCGCGACCAAGGGCCAGCAGGACAAGGTCGTCGGCTACGGCCGCGACGACGTCAAGCACAGCAAGAACGGCGGCCAGTGGCTCGAGCTGTTCGGCAAGGCCGTGACGATGTACCGCGGCGGCGCCGCGCCCGACGGCGCGGCCGCCGACGGCGATCGCGCCGCCAAGATGCAGGCGGCGGCCTCGGCCACGACCGCCGAGGCCGCGGTCGCCATCGCGATCGACTTCCTGCGCAAGGACAACGGCGGCGGCCTCGTGCTCGACGTCAAGTCGACCTACTCGACGCCGGGCGACATCAAGATCTTCGTCGACATGCTCCAGGCCAAGGGCGTCAACGTCATCGGCGTCGGCACCTTCCGCCACGATCAGCTCGACGGGCTCGAGGCCGGCGTGCGCGCGGTCAAGTTCTACCACGGCATCACCGGCGTCGAGAACGCGGCCAAGGACCGCTCGCTCAAGACCGGCGATCACCTGATGTTCAACGCCGGCTCGCTCCTGTCCAAGAGCGGCGGCTGGGTGCGCGAGGAGAAGTACTCGATCGACGAGGGCGCGTTCCAGTCGCTGTCGACGATCGTCACCGACCTCGAGCTCAACGTCGGCCTGTACGTGCAAGAGGGCGACGTCGACGAGAAGGCCGTCGACGTCATCGTCAAGATGGTCAACAAGTTCCCGCACCTGTTCAAGGACGGCTTCGCCTACGGCAACCTGTCGGGCAAGGCCGAGACCGAGACCTCGGGCACCGGCATGGGCTCGCAGCAGCAGGCCGAGACGCATGGACAAGAGCAAGCAGGTCGGTGGCGCCGCCAAGGACCTCGGCGGCAAGGCGGTCGAGGCTGGCAAGGGCCTGTGGGACAAGCTCCCGTCGTGGTAAGCAGGCCGCATGGCCACTCACGACGATGAACAGGCCGCGCTCGCGGCTCGCCACCAGTTCGCGGTCGAGCGCCTGCGCGACGCGCTGCGCGTCGAGGTCGCGCGCTTCGTCGGCGCCGAGATCGAGCGGCGCCTGCGCGCGCGCCCGCACTTCTTCGGCCGGATGAAGCCGGGCCCGCGGGCGTCGCTGCGGCGGCGCGTCGACGTCGACAGCGACAAGGCGGTCGAGACGCTGGCGCAGCCGGTGACCGACCTGCGGGTCTACTACGGCGCCGAGACCCGGACCGCCGCCGAGGAGGACGCCGGCTTCGCCAAGACCGTCGGCGAGGCCGCGACCGGCGTCGCGCGGCGCCTGCTGTCCGAGCTGGCGTTCCCCGGCGACGACAAGCCCGATCGCGCCGACATCACCGCGGTCGACCTCGACGCCGAGTACGCGCTCGCGTTCGAGGCGTCGCCGTCGCTGGTGTGGGCGTGGCGCCGCGTGCGCGAGCTCGACGGCGTGCGCAACATGCTCGCCGACGGCGTCGCCGACGAGTCGTTCGAGGTGCGCTGGCACCTGCCCGAGCACGCGCCGCCGGCCTGACGACGATCGCGGCCCACCGCGGCCGAGGTCTCGGGTACGCTGCGGCCGTGGGCGACGATATGGACGAGCGGGACATCTTCGTGCAGGGGCCGGTGGTCATCTTCAAGTGGCGCAACGCCGCGGGGTGGCCGGTCGAGTACGCCTCGGCCAACGCGATCGAGGTTTTCGGTCACAGCGCCGACGACTTCATCAGCGGCCGCGTCAGCTACGGCGCGGTGCTGCACCCCGACGACGCCGAGCGGGTCGGGCGCGAGGTCGCGGACGCCACCGCGACCGGCGCGGCGACGTTCGCGCACGAGCGCTACCGGGTCCGCCACGCCGACGGCACGATCCGCTGGCTCTACGACTTCACGCGCGTGCTGCGCGACGCGACCGGCGCCGCCACCCACTACCTCGGCTACGTCATCGACATCACCGCGCGCATCGCCGCCGAGGACGAGGCCCGCGAGCTCGAGCGCCAGCTCCAGCACGCCCAGAAGCTCGAGAGCCTCGGGCTCCTCGCCGGCGGCGTCGCCCACGACTTCAACAACCTGCTGACCGGGATCCTCGGCCAGGCCAGCTTGGCCCGGCAGCGCCTGGCCGGCGTGCCGGGCGGCTTCCGCGACGCGCTCGATCAGATCGACGCGTTGACCCGCCGGGCGGCCGCGCTGACCCGCCAGCTGCTGGCGTACGCGGGCAAGGGCCGGTTCGTGATCGAGCCGACCGACCTCACCGAGATCGTCCGCGAGCTCGAGGGCATGCTCGCGGTCGTGGTGCCCAAGCAGACCGCGCTCCACCTGGATCTGGCGCCGGGCCCGGCGATGGTCATGGCCGATCGGGCGCAGCTGCAGCAGGTCGTGATGAACCTGCTCACCAACGCCGCCGAGTCGCTGCCCGAGGGCGTCGGCACGGTCACGGTCCGCACCGCGGTCGAGCGCTGCGACCGCGCGCGCCTCGCGAGCTGCGCCACCGCCGTCGGCGGCGCCGAGCTCACGCCCGGGACCTACGTCACGCTCGAGGTGCGCGACACCGGCGCCGGCATGGACGCCGCGACGGTCGAGCGGATCTTCGATCCGTTCTTCACGACCAAGGGCGCCGGGCGCGGGCTGGGCATGTCGGCGGTGCTCGGCATCGTGCGCGCGCACCAGGGCTGCGTCCGCGTCACC
>JADJUF010000025.1 GCA_016717005.1 Myxococcales bacterium
CCGATCGGGTGACACCCGTCGGGTCGATCTGCGCGCCGATCCAGCTCCCGATCGGGTGACACCCGTGCGCGCGGCGCGCTCCCGATCGGGTGACACCCGTGAGCGCGGACACCCGTGCGCGCGGCGCGCTCCCGATCGGGTGACACCCGGCGAACGGACGCCCGGCGAGTGCGCTGACACCGGAGCGCGCGGGTCAGCGATCCATGACGGAGCGCGCGAGGCCGTAGACGACCCAGGCGCCGGCGCCGGCGATGGCGAGCATCGCCAGCAGGGCGAGGCGGGCGCGCCAGGACAGCGGCTCGAGGTCGCGCCGCATCGAGACCCGCATGCCGACCATCAGGGCGACGCCGGCCACCCCGGCCATGGCCAGGACCAGCCCGATCACCTGGGGTGGTAAGTACGTCACGCGGGCCATGGATACCACGCCGCCGGGGCGTAAGCCTTCGGGATCGCAGCGGTCCTGTCCAGCGCGAGAATGCGTCGCGGCGGTGTCAACCGCTGGCCCGCGGTGGGGCTCCTTGCCGGTACAGTGTTCGCGCGAGGCCCAACCCTCTTGACCAGCGACTCCGTGCCCATCGCGCCGGGCGCCAGCGAGCTGCGCGCCCGGGTCCTCTCCGAGCTGGCCGGCGCCCCGGCCCGCAAGGCCTACGCCATCGCCTACGACCTGCTGGGCAACCGGGCCGAGGCCGAGGAGGCCGTCCAGGACGCCCTGGCCCGGGCCTGCGAGAACCTCCACGAGCTGCGCGATCTGGTCGCGGCGCCGGGCTGGTTCCTGCGCATCGTGACCACCGGCTGCCTGCGCGTGCTGCGCCGCCGCCGCCTGCGCCGCGCGGTCTTCGGCCGCTGGCTCGAGCGGGTGTCGGACGACGGCGAGGCGACGCCGGTCGAGGGCGATGGCCTGCCGGCCGACGCGCTGGGCGCGCGCCTGCACGCGCCGGCGCCCGAGGCCGCCGACCACGCCCTCGGCACCCAGCAAGACATCGCCGCGCTGATCGCCCGCATGGGCGACCTTCCATCCAAGCAGCGCACCGCGCTGGTGCTCCGCTACGGCCACGACCTCCCGGTCCCCGAGATCGCCCAGATGCTCGGGGTCGAGCAGGCGACGGCCAAGACTCACCTGGTGCGCGGGCTCGCCCGGCTGCGTGAACTCCTCGAGGTGTCGCCATGACTACCCCCGTCCGTCCCGCGCTCGCTCCCTCCGATCGCTGCAACCTCGTCGCCGGCGCGGTCGCCACCGGCGCGCCGCTGACCGACGCCGAGCGCGCGCACCTCGACGGCTGCGCCGACTGCGCCGCCCTGGTCGCGCTGCCGCGGGCGCTGGCCCGGACCGCGCGCGCCGCGGATCCCGGCCCCGGCTTCTCCGCCCGCATGACCGCGGGCGCGCACCGGCGGATCGTCGTCCGGCGCCGCCGGCGCATCACCACCGTCGCGGTGGCGGCGGCCGCGGCCGTGCTGCTCATGTTCGTCAGCGTGCAGCAGGTCCGCCACGCGCCCCGCGACCAGGCGCTGCGCCCCGCGCTCGCCACCCACGTCCCGTCCGAGCAACCCGCGCGCGCGCGCGAGCTGCTCGAGCTCGCCCGCTTCGATCGCGCCATGGCGCCGGCCGCGCCCTGGCAGGACATCGAGGCGCCCCTGCGCTCGCACCGAGCGCTCCTCGATCAGCACCGACTTCGCACTGGAGGATCCCGATGACCCGCACCACCGTCGCGCTCACCTCGTTGCTGGCGGGCATGCTCGTCAGCGCCACCACGCTGGTCGGATCGGCCGGCGCCCAGCCGGCGCCGCCGGCGCCGCCGACCGCGCCCAAGGGCCCCAAGCCGCCCAAGCCGCCCAAGGCCCCCAGGCCCCCGGCGATGCCCGACATCAGCGCGCAGATCAAGGTCGAGATGCGCGCCGCGCTCGCCGAGACGATCGCCGAGCTCGAGGGCAACGACGACATCCCGCCGTCGATCAAGGCCCGCATCCTCAAGAGCCTGAAGAAGGCCCAGAGCTCGGGCAACCCGAGCGACCTGATCGACCTGTCGGATCTCAACGGCCTGGGCGCCGATCTGTCCGACAAGATCACCGACGAGGTCGAGCGCGCGCTCAAGCAGGCCGGCAAGGACGCCAAGATCCGGATCCACAAGGGCGGCGTGCGCATCGACCTCGGCGGCGATCCGTGGGCGCCGGGCGCGCACAGCTCGCCGTTCGACGATCCCGATCTCGGCTGGCTGCGGGGCCTCCCGTTCGGGCCGTTCGGCGGCGACGTCGACGCGCCGGACCTCGACCTCGACCTCGACCTCGACCTCGACTTCGATCCCGACGACGTCCAGCTCGATCCGGCCAAGGTGACCGCGCTCGAGAAGATCGCGGCCGACGAGGACAAGATCACCGAGCCGGCCCAGAAGAAGGTGGTCGAGCTCGGTCGGCAGCTCAAGAAGGTGGTCGCGGGCGCCAACCCCAACCAGGCCGAGATCGATCGCCTGGTCGACGCGATCACCGCCGAGGAGGCGAAGATCCGGAAGGCCCGGCTCGGCGCCTTGACCCAGACCCGGAAGGTGATCGGGAAGTAGGGCGGGGCGCGGTCGCGGCCAAGACCGCGATCGCGCGGGTCAGCTCGGCCGGCGTGTGCGGCGCGAACACCAGGCGCAGCGCGCCCGGCTCGTGGCCGTCGAAGGTGTAGCGCGCGCCCGGCGCGACGAACACCTGGCGCGCGGCGCAGGCCGCGGCCCAGGCCTCGAGGTCGACGCCGGGCGCGACCGCGGCCCACAGCGAGATGCCGCCGCGCGGGCGCGCGACCGTCAGGTGCCCGGCGAGCTGGGCCTCGATCGCGGCCACGAGCGCGTCGCGCCGGGTCTGGTAGGTGACGCGCATCCGGCGCATGTGCCGCTCGAGCTCGCCGTCGTCGATCAGCTCGGCGACCGCGGCCTCCATCGGCTGATCGCCCTGGCGGTCCATCGCGCCGCGCCAGCACGCGAGCAGCGCGATCACCGGCGGCGGCGCCACGACGAAGCCGAGCCGCAGCCCCGGCGCCAGCACCTTCGACAGCGTGCCGATGTAGACGACGTGGCCGTCGGGGTCGTCGGCGGCCAGGGGCGTGACCGGGCGGCCGTCGTAGTGGAACTCGTGATCGTAGTCGTCCTCGAGCACGACCCAGCGGTGGCGGCGCGCCAGGGCCGCGAGCGCGAGCCGCCGGGCCGCGCTCATCGTGACCGTCGTCGGGTACTGGTGGTGAGGCGTGGTGTAGACCGCGCGGATCGGCGCGCGGGCGTGGGCGGCGGCCAGCGCGTCGACGTCGAGGCCGTCGCCGTCGACCGCGATCGGCACCAGCTCGGCGCCGGCCAGGATCAGCGCGTGCCAGGCCGGGCGGTAGCCGAGCGCCTCGACCGCGACCCGATCGCCTGGGCGCAAGAGCGCGCGCGCGCACAGGTCGAGGGCCATCTGGCTGCCGCGCGTGACCAGCACGTGCGCGGCGGTCGCGGGCACCGCGCGGGTCGAGCGCACCAGCGCCGCCAGCGCCTGGCGCAGCGCCGGGTGGCCCTCGGGCGGGCCGTAGGTGAGCAAGGTCGGCGCCGCGCGCCGGACCACGCGCCGCCAGGCCCGGGCCAGCGCGTCGACCGGGAACAGCCGCGGATCCGGGATGCCGCCGTCGAGCGACAGCGCGCCCCGGCGGCGCGGCGGCGGCGCGCGCGGGGTGATCAGCGCCGGCGGCAGCACGAAGCCCGCGCGCTCGCGGTCGCGGGTCGGCGCCCGGGTCGGCTGCGCCGGCAGCGCCTCGGACACGAACGTGCCGCGGGCCGGCGCGGTCGTGATCCAGCCCTGGGCCTGGAGCTCGGCCAGCGCCGCGAGCACGGTGTTGCGGTGGACGCCGAGGTCGCGCGCCAGGGCCCGGCTCGACGGCAGGCGCGCGCCCGCGACCAGGCGGCCGCGGCGGATGTCGTCGGTGAACGCCCGCGCGATCGCCAGGAACCGCGGGCCCTCGGGCCCGACCTGCGGGGACAGCGGCGCGCGCGGCATGGCGATCGCCAGCGTAGCCGCGCCGGGCGCCGGTCCGAAACTGGTCTAGTCGAGTTTTCGAGACTGGCACTCATCACCAGACCAGTTCGCGGCCAGGGTGTGGCCATGCGTCGCTCCGAGTTCGCGATGGCGCCGGCCGAGGCCCGCGCCTTCCTCGCCACCCAGCCCACGTTCCACCTGGCCACGACCACGCCCGACGGCTCGCCGCTCCTGCGCACGCTCCACGGCGTGATCGTCGACGACTACCTGGCGTTCCACAGCGCGCCCAAGGGCGAGAAGACCGAGGCGGTCGGGCGCCCGGCGGTGGCGGTGGCCGAGGAGGTGGTCGCGGTGGTGCCGAGCACCTTCTTCGATCCGGTCAAGGCGTGCCCGGCCACGACCTACTACCGCAGCGTCAGCGTCCACGGTCCGATCGAGCTCCTGACCGAGCCGCACCACAAGGCGCGGGCGCTGCAGGCGCTGATGACCAAGCTGCAACCCGACGGCGGCTACCGCCCGATCACCGCCGACGATCCGATGTACCGCGCCGCGGTCAACGGGCTCATGGTCGCCGGCCTGCGGCTCGAGCGCGTCGACGGCAAGGCCAAGCTGGCGCAGAACCGCACGCCGGCGCAGCTCACCTCCCTGCTCGCCAGCCTGTGGCAGCGCGGCGAGCCCGGCGACGTGCGCGCGATCGAGCTGGTGCGCGCCGCCAACCCGGCCGCGCCGACGCCCGCGTTCCTGGCCGCGCCGGCCGGCGTGACGCTGCACCCGTGGCTGCCGCCCGAGGCCGCGGACGACGTGGCCGCGCTGCTCGACGGCACCTACTGGAACCTGGGCTTCACCCGGGCGCAGCTGGCCGCGGCCCAGCGCGGCTCGACCGCGTGGGTCGGCGCCCGCGCCGACGGCGGCGCGCTGATCGGCAGCGCCCGGGCGCTCAGCGACGGCGCCAAGCGCGGCTGGATCTACGACGTCATCGTCGACCCGGCCTGGCGCGGGCGCGGCGTCGGCCAGGCGCTGACCCGGCTGGTGCTCGATCACCCGGCGGTGCGCGCGACCGCGACCGTCATGCTCGGCACCCGCGACGCCCAGGGCCTGTACGCGAAGTTCGGCTTCGTCGATCGCGCGACCGTGCCGCCCCGCGGCTTCGTCACGACCGAGATGGTGCGGACCGTGTGACCGGCCGAGTGGCGCGGACCGCCTGGACTCGCCGAGCTGGCGCGGACCTGCCGACGGGCCGAGCTGGCGCGGACCGCGTGGCCGCGCCGAGCTGGTGCGGACCGCGTGATGCGCGCGCCGCCGATCACACGAACCGCCAGGTGCGGCGGGCCACGGTCAGGTCGACGAACCCGCGCACCGCGGCCGACAACAGCCGCGCGCTCGGGTAGACCACCTGGATCGGCAGCGGCGGCGGCTCGAACGACGGCAGCACGACCTGCAGGCGTCCGGCGGCGAGCGCGTCGACGACCTGGTACGACAGCACCATCGCCACGCCGCCGCCGAGCTCGGCGTGGCCGATCGCGGCGTCGGCGCTGTTGGTGACGAAGGCCGGGCGCAGCGGCACGCGCAGCTCGCGGCCGCGGCGCACGAACCGCCACTCGCGGGTCGCCTGCAGGCCGGTGAACTGGATGTGCGCGTGGTCGGCGAGGTCGGCGGGCGCGCGCACGCGCGTGCGACCGGCCAGGTAGCTCGGCGCCGCCACCAGCACCCGCCGGGTCTCGCCGACCTTGCGCACGGTCAGCGACGAGTCGTCGAGGTGGCCGATCCGCACCGCCACGTCGACGCCCTCGTCGATCAGGTGGACCACGCGATCGGCCAGGGTCAGCTCGCCGGTCACCGCCGGGTACCTGGTCAGGAACTCGCACAGGAGCGGCGCCACCTCGCGCCGACCGAACACCGTCGGCGCGGCCACGACCAGCCGGCCCGCGGGCGCGCTCTTGTGGGCGCGGGCGGCGGCCTCGGCCTCGGCGACGTCACCGAGGATGCGCCGGGCCCGCTCGAGGAACCGGGCGCCGGCGTCGGTCAGCGCCACCGAGCGGGTGGTGCGCTGGAGCAGGCGGATCGACAGCCGGGCCTCGAGCCCCGCCACCAGCCGCGTCACCGCCGGCGGCGACAGGCCCAGGCGCCGCGCCGCCGGCGCGAACCCGCGCAGCTCGGCCACGGTGACGAACGCGGTCATGGCGTCGAGGCGGTCCATTTCGTTATTTCATATTCTGAAATGATGTCGTGTCAACTGCGCTGATTGTTGCAACTCGGCGCGGGGCCCATGGTGGCGCTCATCGGCCGGCACTGTCGCCGCCGCAACCAAGGACCCCGACCATGTCTCGCATCGCCATCCCCGCCACGATCGCCGACGTCCCCGCCGCCGCCCGGCCGCAGCTCGAGGGCGTGCAGCGCCAGCTCGGCAGCGTGCCCAACCTGTTCCGGCTCGTCGCCACCAGCCCGGCCGCGCTCGCGGGCTACCTCGGCCTGGCGGGCGCGCTCGGCCAGGGCGCGCTCGACGCCCGCACCCGCGAGCGCATCGCGGTCGCGATCGCCGAGACCAACGGCTGCACCTACTGCCTGTCGGCCCACAGCTACCTGGGCGCGCACCGGGCCCAGCTCGACCTTGCCGAGCTGGCCGCCAACCGCGACGGCGGCTCGAGCGATCCGGTCGCGGCCGCCGCGGTCCGGTTCGCGGTGCAGGTCGCGCGGGCCCGCGGCCACGTCCGCGACGCCGACCTGGCCGCGGTCCGGGCCGCCGGCTACGACGACGCGCAGGTGCTCGAGATCGTCCTGCACGTCGCGCTCAACACGCTCACCAACTACGTCAACAGCGTCGCCGACACCGACGTCGACTTCCCGGTCGTCGCGGTCCGCCCGCGCTGAGCTTCCAGGAGCTGTGGCCCCCCCGGGGAAGCCCGCCCTCAGGACGCGAACTCCCGGGGACCGGGCAGAACAAGCCTGACCCACCACCCCCAGCAACCGCGACCTCGCGTTCACGCCGTCGGTGCAGGCCCTCCAGGCCCGCGCCGGCAGCCGCCGGGCCTACGGGCGCGCCCGCACGACCGCGGGGCCCGACCGCCTGGGCCCCGACGAGCGCGCCTTCATCGGCGCGCGCGACAGCTGCTACCTGGCCAGCGTCGGCGCCACCGGCTGGCCGTACGTGCAGCACCGTGGCGGCCCGCCCGGGTTCGTGCGCGTGCGCGACGACGCGACGCTCGCGTTCGCCGACTTCCGCGGCAACCGGCAGTACCTGACCGTCGGCAACCTCGCCGACGACGACCGGGTCGCGCTGATCTTCGTCGACTACCCCAACCAGGCGCGGCTCAAGGTGCTGGCCCGGGCCCGCGCGGTCGAGGCCGCCGACGATCCGGCGCTGATCGCCGAGGTCGCGGTGGCGGGCTACGACGCCAAGGTCGAGCGCGCGCTGGTGCTGACCGTCGAGGGCCTCGACTGGAACTGTCCGCAGCACATCGTGCCGCGCTACACCGAGGCCGAGGTCGACGCCGCGGTCGCCCCGCTGCGGGCGCGCCTGGCCGAGCTCGAGGCCGACAACCGGGCGCTGCGCGCGGCGCGGCCCGGCTGAGCCAGCGCCGCGATCACGACCGGTCGGCCAGCGCTGCGTTCACGACCGGTCGACCAGCGCCGCGATCACGACCGGTCGGCCAGGGCTGCGATCACGCCGGGGCGACCAGCGCCGCGATCACGACCGGGGCGGTGCGGCGATCACGCCGGGGCGGCCCGCGCGGCGATCACGAAGGGGCGGCCCGCGCGGCGATCGCGCCGGGGCGGCCCGCGCGGCGATCGCGCCGGGGCGGCCCGCGCGGCGATCAGGACAAGTCGGCCAGCGCCGC
This sequence comes from Myxococcales bacterium, assembly GCA_016717005.1. Lineage (NCBI taxonomy): Bacteria > Pseudomonadati > Myxococcota > Myxococcia > Myxococcales > Myxococcales bacterium. The sequence continues at coordinate 7,812 of JADJUF010000025.1, forward strand.
GATCACGACGGATCGGGCTTGGGGGTCTTGGGGCCCGACTTCGGCAGCTCGGGCTTGGTGATCAGATCGGTCGGCAGGTCGCCGGTGAGCGCGTCGAGGAACGCGACGATCAGCTTGACCTCGTCGTCGGTGAAGCTCTTGGCGAGCTGCAGCCGGCCCATCTCCTTCACCGCGGTCGGCAGATCGGCGATCTTGCCATCGTGGAAGTACGGCGCGGTCTTGGCGATGTTGCGCAGGCTCGGGACCTTGAACATGAACTTGTCGGTCTCGACCTTGGTCACGCCGAACCGTCCGAGGTCGGTGGTGTCGGCGTACGGCGCGGTCAGGCCGGTCTTCATGTACATCGAGCCGCCGAGCAGCGGGCCGGTGTGGCACGCGGTGCAGCCGCTCGAGACGAACAGGGCCAGGCCCTTGGTGGCGTCCGGGCCGAGCGCGGCGGCGTCGCCGGCCAGGTACTTGTCGAACGGCGCCGGAGTCGCGAGCTTGCGCTCGAACGCGCCGATGGCCTTGGCCGCGTTGTCGAACGTGATCGCGTCGGCTGTGCCGGGGAACGCCTTGCCGAACGCGTCGACGTAGCCGGGGATCGACTTGACCACCGCGACCACGTGGGCGTCGTCGGCGAGCGCCATCTCGACCGGGTTCAGCATCGGCCCCTTGGCCTGCTCCTCGATCGTCGCGGCCCGGCCGTCCCAGAACTGGGCGAAGTGACCGGCGGCGTTGTAGACCGTCGGCGAGTTGCGGGCGCCGACCTGGCCCTTGTGACCCTTGGACACCGGCAGGCCGTCGACGCCGTAGGTGTCGAGGCCGTGGCAGGTGTTGCACGACACGTCCTGGTTCTTCGACAGGCGCGTGTCGAAGTACAGCTGCTTCCCCAGCGCGATCTGCTCGGCGGTCGCGGGCGCGGTCGCGTCATCGAAGTTCGCGGGCAGCGGCTTGAACAGCGCCGCGATCTGCGCCGGGTCAGGTCCGACGGGCGCGGGCGGCGGGGCGGGCTTCGGCGCGGGCGCCGGCGCCGGCGCGGGGCCCGCGCTGCCGCTGTCGGACGACTTCTTGCCGCAGCCCGCCAGCGCGAGGGCGGCGAGGGCGGCGACGAACACGGGCGTACGGATCGACTGCGTCATCATGGGCCGCACCATGTCGCCATCTCGGGCGAACCCAAGGTGGCGACTCGTCGCGCGCCACCCTGCCGCACCTCCCACGTCTGCGCGTTGTCGTCGCCACACGCGCCGTGGCACGATGGCCCCTTGCCGTTCTCGTCACCGCTGCCGTCCGCGTGGTCGCCGTCGCCGCTGACCGACGAGGAGTTCGACGGGCTCTTGCCCGAGGCGCTGTGGAAGGTGGCGCCGGTGCACTTCACGCCGGTGGCCGTGGCGGCGCTGGCGGTGCGGCTCTTGGCCCCGGCCGCGGGCGCCCGGGTGCTCGACGTCGGCGCCGGCGTCGGGAAGTTCTGCATCGCGGCGGCGCTCTACTACCCGCAGGCGACCTTCGTCGGGGTCGAGCGCCGGCCCACGCTGGTCGCGACCGCGCGCGAGGTGGCGCGCCAGCTCGGCGCCCGCAACGTCGAGTTCATGGTCGGCGACGCGCTCGACCTCGACTGGGCTGACTACGGCGGCCTGTACCTGTTCAACCCGTACGGCGAGCAATCACACGACGGCGCGGCGCCCCTCGATCCCGCCGACGGTCGCGATCCAGCGGCGTTCTTCGCCCAGGTCCGCGCCACCCGCGAGCGCCTGCTGGCGCTCCCGACCGGCCGCCGTGTCGTCACCTACCACGGCTACGGCAACCGCGCGCCAGCGGCGTTCGACGTGCTGCAGGTCGACCACGCCACCGGGCCGCTCGAGCGCTGGACCCGGCGCTGACCGTCGGGCACGCGGTCGAGGCGGGCGACGCTGCGCGCAGGTCCGATCGGCGACGCGGCCGGCGCGGAGCGCGGCGGGGCGACGCGGCCAGCAGGGAGCGCGGGTCAGATCGTCGACGCGCTCGACGCCGTCGGCGCGACCGCGGCCGGCTCGGTCACCGGGCGTCCGAGATCGTGGAGGTGACTCAGGCACTGCCCGAGCGCCGACAGGTAGCCGCCGCAGTCGCGGTACGGCAGGCCGAACTCGGCGCAGGTGGCGCGCACGATCGGCGAGATGGTCGGGTACAGATAGATCGACGTGCTCGGGAACAGGTGGTGCTCGATCTGGTGGTTGAGCCCGCCCGACACCCAGTTGGTCCAGCGCTTGCCCGAGCCCCAGTTGGCGGTGCCCTGCACCTGCTGCTCGGCCCAGTGCGCGCCGGGCCGCGGCACGAGGTCGGCCTGCAGGTGGTTCACGATGAAGATGCCCTCCATGTAGTAGGCGCCCACCGCCATCATCACCATCGTCGTGGCCAGGCCGTGGAGCGGACCCAGCAGCACGACCGGCGCGACCACGTTCATCCCCAGCCAGAGGGCCTTGCCGATCACGACCTGCACCCAGGCGGCGCGCGGCACGTGGAAGCTGGCGTGGATCGCGCGCCCGCGCCACAGGTGGCTGAAGTCGGCGAAGAGCCACTTCACCAGCCCGACGCTCATGCCCACCGCCAGCGTCAGCACCTGCACGCGGTGCCAGCGTCGGCGCGGCAGCGCCGGGTGGAAGCGCAGCAGCGGGAACCCGATCTCCGCGTCGTTGTCGGCGCCGCTGACGTTGGGCTGGCCGTGGTGCGAGACCTGGTGGGCGTAGCGCCAGACCAGGGTCGAGCCGCCGATGAAGTCCATCAGCCCGCCGAGCACGCGGGCGCCGCCGCCGCGGCGGCTGGTCGCGGCGTGGTTGCCGCTGTGCATGACGAAGCCGAGCCGCGCGACCACGAGGCCGCCGACCACCGCCGCGAGGTACGAGCCGTAGCGCACGCGCACCGCCCACGCGGCGACCAGCGCCAGCACCAGCACGGCCGCCTCGAGCGCGACCAGCCAGCCGAGGCTGTGGTAGCCGAGCCCGCGCGCGCGCAGGTGATCGTCGACGCGCCCGCGCACCGCGTCGAAGAACGCGGGATCGCCGTAGGGGGTGCGCTCGGCCGGCGCCAGCGTGCCGACCAGCGTGCCGCGCGCGGCCAGGGCCTTGCGCGCGCGGTCGAGCGACGGCCCCGGGTGGTAGGCCTCGAACAGCGTCGTCGCGGGACGCCCGGCGCCCAGCGCCAGGAGCCCGCCGCCGGGGTGGCGCGCGCTGAAGCCGCTGACGTCGTAGATCCGATCGTCGAGCTCGATCCAGTAGCTGCCGCCCTGGCCGCCGTGGCGCGCCAGCTCGGCCAGGGTGATCGTGGGCAGGGCTTCGGTGGGAGCGGGCGCCGACACGGCCGCAACCTAGCTCAGGGTGGGGGCCGGCCCTGTCACGGTCTGGTCAGCGCGCGATCATTCGGCGGACCGGCTCGACCAGGGCACCAGCGCCAGCCGCGGCGCCAGCGCGGCGACCTCGTCGAGGAAGCGGGCCTCGGCCGCCCGGCGCCGGACCAGCACCGGGTCGCGGACCGTCAGCGGGGTCAGGCTCTGGTTCACCACCCACGCCCACGGGCGGATGTCGGCCCGCGCCAGGTCCCGGGCCAGCGCCGCGGCCTCGTGGACCGGCGTGGCCTCGGGCAAGGTCACCAGCACGATCCGGGTGAACGCCGGGTCGCGCAGGCGCGGCAGGAGCCGCCGGACCTCCTCGGGCGCGTGCCCGGCGGTGCGCAGCACGTCGCGGTGGTACGTCTCGGCCGCGTCGAGCAGGAGCAGCGTGTGCCCGGTCGGGGCGGTGTCGATGACGACGACGCCGTGGTCGCCCTCGTCGACCAGGCGCGCGAACGCGCGGAACACCGCGATCTCCTCGGTGCACGGGCTGCGCAGGTCCTCGGCCAGGAGCGCGCGGCCGGCGTCGTCGAGGCCGGCCCCGGCGGTGGCCATCACCTCCGCGGAGTACGCCGCGGTCTCGGCCGCGGGATCGATGCGGCTGACGCGGATGCCCGCGACCTCGGCGCCGAGCGCGGTGGCGGCGTGGCCGGCCGGGTCGGTGGTGGTCAGGTGGACGGCGTGGCCGGCCTGGGCCAGCGCGCGCGCGATGGCGATGGCGACCGAGGTCTTGCCGACGCCGCCCTTGCCCATCGTCATGATCACGCCACGGCCGTCGCTGGCGAGGCCCGGCACCAGCTCCGCCAAGGTCGGCAGGGCCGGCCGCTCCGACGGCGCGGCGGTCGCGGCGGTCGCGGCGGTCGCGGCGGTCGCGGCGGGATCGCCGGCCAGGGCGCGCAGGGCGTCGACGCCGATCAGGCCGAACGGCACCAGCGGCAGCTCGGTCCGCGCCAGCGCGCGCAGGCCCGCCGGCACCGCCGCCAGCGCCGCCTCGCCGCGGCGCTCGAGCTCGAGGGCGATCGGATCGTCGCGATCGGTGGCGCGGAACCGGCCGTTGACCACCAGCTCGAGCCGCGCGAGCCCGAGCTCGCCGAGCTCGCCGCGCGTGCGCTCGGCCTCGGTCAGCGCCGCGCGCTCGGGCCGGGTCACGAGCACCACCGCGGTCTGGTCCGGATCGGCCAGCGCCGCGCGCGCCCGCTGGTAGAGGTCCGCCTGCGCGGCCAGCCCGGCCAGCGGGCCCAGGCACGACGTGCCGCCGACGTTCGCGGCCAGGAAGCCGGACCACGCGGCCGGCAGCTCGAGCAGACGCAGCGTGTGGCCGGTGGGCGCGGTGTCGAAGACGACGTGCGCGAACGCGCGCGTCGTGGCGGCGTCGCCGAGCAGCGCCGCGAACTGATCGAACGCCGCGATCTCGACCGTGCACGCGCCGGACAGCTGCTCCTCGATGCTGCGCACCGCCGCGTCGGGCAGCACGCCGCGGTACGGGCCGACCATGCGCTCGCGGTAGGCCGCGGCGGCCTGGACCGGATCGATGTCGAGCGCGGCCAGCCCGGGCACGGCGGCGATCGGGCGCGGCGTCGAGCCGAGCGCGGTCGCGAGGACCTCGCTCAGGTTCGAGGCCGGGTCGGTGCTGACCAGCAGCACGGCGCGGCCGCGCGCGGCCAGCGCCACCGCGGTCGCGCACGCGACCGAGGTCTTGCCGACGCCGCCCTTGCCGGTGAAGAACAGGTTGCGCGGCGCGCGGGCGACCAGCTCGGCCAGCGCCGACATCAGCAGCAGCCCGATTTCGGCGCGCAGCCGCCGGCCACCGGCAGCTTGCGCACGACCACGCCGGCCAGCGCCGCGAGGGTGTCGCGCGAGGGGTACGCGCCCTCGATCGCGACGCGATCGTCGACCATGATCAGCGGCAGCACCTCGGTGCCGCGGGCCAGCGCGTCCTTGACCGCGGGCGTGGTCGCGAACGCGGCCGGCTGCTGCGCCAGGTTGAAGCGCTCGACCGCGACGCCCTGCTGCTGCAGCCACGCCACGTCGGCGGCGAACCGCGCCAGCTCGGGATCGATGCCGGGCCCGCACACGCCGGTCGCGCAGCACATCGCCGGATCGAACACGCGGATGGTGACGGACATGCGGAACTCCTCGGGCTCGATCGAGCCGAGCCCAACGTACGGCCGCCGCGGCCGTCGTCAATGCGCCGTCGCGTCGCAGGCGTCCCAGGTTCGGCGACGAACCCTCTGGAACTCACGGATGGTGCGGCGGCGGCGCCGTGGTCGCGCGGGCCCAGCCGTCTTGATCGACCACCTGCTGGCGCCAGGTGGCGTGGCACCCGGTGCACGCGGTGAGCGTGGCCGTGAGCGCGGTCAGCACCTGACCGCGATCGCCGGCCCGGGCTGCGACGCCGATGCCGTCGGCGGTGCGGTGGAACGCCAGCGCCTGATCGGTGAAGCCCGGCGCCGCGGCGCCCATGTGCTCGCACATCTGGCCCATCGACTCGGACATGCCGATGCGCCCGGCCGCGGTCGCGATCGCCGCGTAGTCGTCGGTGGCGAGCGCCGCGACGATCTCCTGGACGGCCACGAGGTGGTCGCGCATGTTCTGCTTCTGGTGGTTGGCCATCATCGGCAGGAGCGGGATCGGCTTGCGCCCGTCGAGGGCGTCGAGCACCGCGGCGGCCGAGGCCACCGGCGGCGCCTCGGCCGCGCCCGGCGTGGTCGTCGGCGCCGGGGCGGGGCGCGCCTCGTGGCGGTCGCACGCGCTGGCGCTCGCGACGACGAGGAGGAACACGGGCAGGGACGGACGCATGGACTTCACCTCGATGGGGGCTGGGCGTGGAGCGGCAGGGCCTCGACCGCGCGCGCCAGGAGCGCGAGCGCGTCGACGACGTCGGCCCGGCGGCGGGCGGGGACCGCGGCCAGGAGCGCGGCGAACCGCTGGTGGCTGGCGCGCTCGACCGTGCCGGCGACCCGGCGCCCGGCGGCGGTCAGCTCGACGACGCGGCTGCGGCGGTCGCCGGGCGGCGCGGCCTGGCGCGCGTGGCCCTGCGCGACCAGGCGCGCGCCCAGGCGGGCGACGGTGCTCTTGTCGACGCACAGGATCGCGCCGAGCGCCTGGTGGGTGAGCGGGCCGTGCTCGGCCAGGATCATCAGCGCGTGGGCGTACGCCATCGACAGCGGCTGGCCGCACGGCGTCGTGCCGCTGGCGAGCGCGCCGAACCGCCGCACGACGCGGTGCAGGTGCGCGCGGAGCTGCGCGGGCGCGGGGGTCGGCACGCGCCGACGGTGCCACGAGATAGTTGCGCACGCAACTACATGGGCGGGCCGCCGGCCCGGGGCCGCGCGGCCCGGTCCGCGGGCCGCGCGCTCGCTGCGCACCGTCGAGCCGCGGGCCGCGCGGCCCGGGTCAGCGCGCCATCTGCTGCGCGAACTTGGCGTTGAGCGTCGGATCCTGCGCCAGCTTTTGGCCCCACGCCGTCGCCACCGACGCGTAGCCCATCATGTCGAGGCCGTACTGGCCGAGCGCGCCCATCATGTTGCCGGACTGCATCGCCTTCATCAGGCCGACGTAGTCCGAGAGCCGGGCGACGCGCTGGCCGGGGAACACCACCGGGTCGGGGTCGCCGCCGCCGCCGCTGGCGAGCTGTTGCTGCGCCGCCTGCGCCGCCGACACCTCGGCCGCCATGTCGAACTTCTTGGCCTCGATCTGGCACATGTGCACCGACGACGAGCCGGTCTTGCCGTCGAAGATGCTGGCCTTGTAGTCCTCGAGGCGCTTCCGGGTCACGTCGTCGACGTCGGGGAAGGTCAGCCAGGTCACGACCAGCGGCAGCTCCCAGCAACAGAAGCCCGCGCGCGGGATCTGCTGGAACAGCCAGCCGAACGCGGCCACCACCTCGGCGCGGATCGCCGGGTCGCGCCGCGCCAGCACGCCGAGCGCGACGATCGCCGCGCCGGTGGTCCAGTCGCTCGGGCCGTACAGCAGCGCGTACAGCGCCTGCTGCCGCTGGCTGCCGGCCCACGGCGTGTGGCCGTCGCAGTGGGCGATGATCAGGGTCGTCGCGATCTGCGCCCGCTGCACCCACGGCAGCACGCGCCACGCCGAGCCCGGCGGCCGCGGCGGGAACACCAGCGTGCCGAGCAGCCCGCCGATCGCGGCGGCGCCGCCGAGCTTGGCCGCGGTGCGCTCGGCCATCGGCGCCCACACGTCGAGGGCGAACGGCTCGCCGGCGAGGCCGTGGACCGCGGTGACGATCGGGGCCGGCGGCCGCTCGACCGTGGGCTTGGGCTGGGTCCCGTCCCACGACCAGACCGTGAACGGGACCTGGGTCTTGGGCAGGCGCGGGTCCGGCGTCTGCACGGTCTCGACCTGGTAGTCGAGGCCGACCTGCGGCCCCCACATCTCCATCTGCAGCCAGAACGACGCGACCACGCTCGGCGACTCGACGTGCGACAGCTTGAGCCGCACCGTCGAGCCGTGGTGCTCGGCCGGGTTCTGGAACATCTGCTGGAAGATGTCGTCGAGCGCGTTGGCCGAGGCGTCGGCCGGGTGCGGCAGCCGGTTGATGAAGAGCCGCGGCGGATCGATCTTGGCGTAGAGCTCCTTGGCGCGGTGGTTCGGGGGCTCGTCCTCGGTCAGGCGCAAGAGCGCCAGCTTGGTGCCCTCGTCGCGGTTGGCCAGGAATCGCAGGTACAGGAGCGACGCGGACGCCCACGGGTGGTCGGCCTCCTTGCGGGTCGCGGCCTCGTACTGCTGCTGGGCGTCGGCCAGGCGGTCGGCGTCGAGCATCATGTCGCCGCAGTCGAGGTGGGCGCTGACGTCGGTGGCGTCGTGGCTGCCGGCGCGCGCGAACCACTGGGCGGCCTCGTCGACGCGCGCGGCGTCGCGCAGCGCGTTGGCGACGCCGATCGCGCTCTTCCACGACGGATCGATCTGGTAGGCGTGCTGGGCGAACTGCAGCGCGTCCTCGGCCCCCCCGAGGCGGCGCGCCACCATCGAGCTGCCGAACCACAGCAACCCCTCGCGCGGGTGCAGCCCGCGCAACGTCGCCAGGATCCGCGCGCCCGACTCGAGCGTGGCCTTGCGGGGGTCGTCGGCCGGGATCGGCACCGGACACTTCGAGGCGATCTTCAGGATGTCGACGGCGATGCCGCTGATCAGCTCGGGCAGCGGGATCGACTCGACGACCCCGGCCTGGCTCATCCACCACTCGCACCACAGCATGTACGGGATGTCGGGGCGGATCTCGGCGACGTCGGTGATGAGGTCCATGGCCTCGGACCAGCGCCGCATCCACGCCAGCACGTAGCTCTTGTTGGCGGCGTCGACGAAGCTGACGTCGCCCTCGAGCTGGACCAGCGCCATCGGATCGGGCGCGGCCGCGATGATCTCGTTGAGGAGCTGCATGCGCTCGCGATCCATCGGATCGTGGGTGAGCGCGCAGCCGATGTGGTGCAGCGCGTGCGGCAGGTCGCGCTGGGCCAGGGCCTGGCGCGCGAGCGCGACGTCTTGATCGGGTGAACCCTGGCGTGGATCCGACATGGCACCAGGATGGAGCCCGCGCCGGCGGCCGTGTGACCTCGCGGGGCAAAAAAACGCGCGACGTGGCGCCGCGCCGCGGCGGCGACGCTACGGCTGGGCCGCGACCGCGACGCCGGGCACCCACAGCGGCGTCTCGGCGCCGCCGACCTCGAGCTCGTAGTAGCCCTGCAGCGCCTGGCGGACGACCGCCGAGTGCAGGAGGCCGTCGGCCAGCGCGACCAGCACGCGCGTGCCCGCCGGCAAGGTCGCCGGCTCGGTCGGCACCTCGATCGCCGGGGCCGAGGTGGCGGCGACGGTGTCGGGGCTGGGCTCCTCGGGCGGCGGGCCCTTGGCGGTGTCCTCCACCGCGGGCGCGGGCTCGGCCGTCCCGCCGATGGCGCCGGAGGCCTCGGCCTTGCCGCCGATCATGCCGGACGCCTCGGCCTTGCCGCCGATCATGCCGGACGCCGCGGCCTTGCCGCCGATCATGCCGGAGGCCGCGGCCTTGCCGCTGATCATGCCGGAGGCCTCGGGGGCGCCGCCGATCATGCCGGCGGCCTCGGGGGTGCCGCCGATCATGCCGGAGGCCTCGGGGGTGCCGCCGATCATGCCGGAGGCCTCGGGGGTGCCGCCGATCATGCCGGAGGCCTCGGGCGCGCCGCCGATCCAGCCGGACGCCTCGGCCGCGGGGTTGCCCCGGGCGGCGGGGGCTGGCGCCCCGCCGTTGGGGGGCGTGGCCTCGGGCGGCGCCGACCAGCTCGGCGTCGGCATCGGCGCCGGCATCGGCACCTCGAGCGGCTGCAGATCGGGGCCGACCTGCAGGATCTCGAGGCTCGCGAAGCGGCCGAACTGGACCCCGAACACCGAGCCGACCGTCGGGTTGTAGGCCGACAGCTCCTCGGCCAGCGGCCCCCACATCGATGGATCGGTGACCGCGCGCGGCGACCCGGCCATCGCGATCTTGCGCGGCAGCACCTTGCCGAGCAGGCGCTGGACGCTCTGGGCCACGCTGTGGGTGAGGCCGTCGTTGATGCGATCGAACGGCAGCCCGACGAACTGCGCCACCAGCATGCCGGGATCCGAGACCCGGACCAGCACGCTGCCGCTGGCGCGCACGATGACCTGGGTCCCGGTGCCCGGCAGCGCGAACTGCGTGACCATGTCGAACGGCACCTCGACCGGGCCGACGAGCACGAAGTAGACGGCGAGCGGCTTGCTGGGCTCGGGCGACTGCCACTGGTGGCGGCCGGGGCCCAGGAGTCCGCCGACCGCCCAGGCCGGGCACAGGACCACGACCTCGTCGGCGCCGCACGAGACGTCGACCACCGGCCCCACCGCATACGGGTACGCGTAGACGAGCTGGTCGGCGGCGACTGCGTCTCGGACAACCATCATCGGCGCCAGAATACTAGCGGACCCGGGACGCCTCCGACAACGCGGATCGGCGCCTCCCGGAGGTCACGCCGCGGTGTCCGCGGCCGCGTCGGCGGGCGGCCGGGGCAGCCCGACCGGGTGGATGCGGACCCGGCGGACCCGGCGCGGCGACGCCTCGATGATCTCGAGGATGGTGCCGTCCTCGGTGGTCAGCCGCTCGCCGGCCTGCGGGATCGCCTGGGCCAGCGACATGCACAGGCCGGCGATCGTGGTGCGGTCGGCGCCGACCGGCAGGTCCAGATCGAGCGCGCGGTTGACCTTGCGCACCGGCGCCCAGCCCTGGGCGATGGCGGTGCCGCTGGCCTCGCGCACGATCAGCGCGTCGGGCTCGTCGTCCTCGCTGAAGATGTCGCCGACCAGCTCCTCGACCAGATCCTCGATCGTCACCAGGCCGGCCAGGCCGCCGTGCTCGTCGGTGACCACCGCCATCTGCACGCGCCGGCGCTGCATCTCGCGCAGCAGATCGAGCGCGCGGGTGCGCTCGCCGACGACGTACGGCGGCCGCAGGATGTCGGCGAACTGCACCAGCCCGCGCTCCCAGGTCAGCGCCAGCACGTCGCGCGCGACCACGTAGCCGACGATGTTGTCGATCTGGCCGGCGTAGACCGGCATGCGCGAGTGGCCCTCCTCGAGGATGGCCCGCTGGATCTCCTCGGCCGGGGCGCCCTGCTTGAGCGCGACGACGCGGTTGCGCGGCACCATCACCTCGGCGACGGTGATCGCCTCGAACTCGAGCGCGCGCGACGCGATCTCCGAGGCGCGCGGGTCGACCGAGCCGGTCTTGGCGGCCTCCTCGACCAGCTCCTGCAGCTCGTCGCGCGACAGCCGGGTCTCGGTGAAGGTGGTCTTGTCGCCGAACGCTCGCAGGACCACGTTCGAGACCCCGGTCAGGAGCCACACCAGCGGCCGCATCACGTGCGACAGGAACAACACCGGCCGCGCGACCACGAACGAGAACGTGTCGGAGTAGCGCAGCGCGAGCGACTTGGGCACCAGCTCGCCGATGATCAGCTCCGCGAACGAGATCGCCACGATCACCAGCGCCAGCGCGATGGTGTCGGCGGAGTGATCGACGCCCATCGATCGCAGCAGGTCCGCGATCGAGCTGGCGCCGTGGGCGCCGCCGAAGGTCGCCGCCGCGGTCCCGACCACGGTCAGGCCGATCTGCAGCGTGGCCAGGAACCGCTCGGGCCGGTTGCGCAGCGCCTGGACCGCGATCGCGCGCCGGTCGCCCCGCCGGATGAACTCGGTCAGGCGGGTCTTGCGGACCGAGAGCAGCGCGATCTCCGCCCCCGCGAACACGCCGTTGCCGACGATGAGGACGAAGATCAGGAGGAAGTCGAGCATCCCACGGGCGTGCCGCACCGGCGGCCGGCCGGCAGTGTACCCGAAGGTGGGCGTCCGGACCATGCGCCGGCGTTCGTGTTACGCCCTCGCGATGAACGCCATGTACCTCGTCGCGCCGATCGCCATCATCGGCGTGATCGCCTACAGCATGATCATGGTGCGGCGCACGCGCGCGCACGTGAGCGCGGTCGGCGCCGAGCAGGCCCTGACCGACACCTACGGCGCGGCGTTCGAGCTGGCCCCGGGCGAGCTGCTGCGCAACCTGTGGATGGGCCAGCTCTACACCGGCCCGGCCGTGCCGGAGTTCCACGACTCGGTCGGCGACAAGGCCGGGCGGCTGGCCAAGCAGGCCGGCGCCGCGCTGCTGGGGGCCAAGCTGCGCTACGTCGCGATCCAGGTGCACGTGGCCGCGACGACCCAGGGCCGGCTCGTCGTCGCGCGCACCGGCACCGAGGGCGGCGACGATCTCGGCCTGCGGCCGCACTCGGGCTGGGCCCTGGGCCAGCCGGGCGTGGCGTTCGCGCCCGAGCTCGGGCTCGACGTCGGCGGGCCGCCGGCGTTCGACAACGGCTACCGCGGCGAGGTCGGGTTCGTCATGTTCGGCACCGCGCCGGGCCAGCGGCTGCCGGTGTGGCTGCCGGCCGACGGCATCGCCGCGATCGCGGCCTGGCGCGGGGCCGCCGCGTGAGCCGCTGGCTGGTCACCGGCGCCAACCGCGGCATCGGCCGCGAGCTGGTGCGGCAGCTCGGCGCGCGCGGCGACGCCGTCGTCGCGGTCGTCCGGAATCCGGACAGTCTGGCGCCGGGGCCCGGGCTCGAGGTCATCGGCTGCGACGTCGCCGACGGCGCCGCGGTCGCGCGCCTGGCGGCGGCGCTGGGCGACGGCGCGCTCGACGTGATCGTCAACAACGCCGGGGTCTGGCCCGACGACGGCCAGGCCCTGGGCGGGCTCGACTTCGCGGAGCTCGAGCGGTCGCTCGCGGTCAACGCGCTGGCGCCGCTGCGCGTGACCGAGGCGCTCCTGCCGCACCTGCGGCGCGGGCGCGGCAAGAAGGTCGCGCACATCTCGTCGGGGCTGGGCTCGATCGCCGACAACACCAGCGGCGGCTGGTACGGCTACCGCCTGGCCAAGGCCGCGCTCAACATGGCGGCCCGGACCCTGGCCCGCGACCTCGTCGATGACGGCATCCACGTCGCGGTGATCGATCCCGGCTGGGTCCAGACCGACATGGGCGGCGCCAACGCGCCGACCGCGGTCGCCGACTCGGCGCGCGGCATCCTGGCGCAGATCGATCGGCTCGACGCGCGCACGTCGGGCGGCTTCCTGCACTGGCAGGGCGGCACGACGCCGTGGTGAGCGGGCCGGTCCGCGCGCGGAGCTCGGATCGATCGCGCACCGGTCCGCGCGTCGGGCGGCGCGTCGGGCGGCGCGTGTCCGTCAGCGCGGCTTGACCGCGCGCGGCAAGAGCGCCCAGTACTGGCCCTTGCCGCCGAGGTGACCGGCGACGTCGCCGTCGGCGGCGTCGGGGCCCCAGTACAGGTCGGCCCGGACCGCGCCCTTGATGTTGCCGCCGGTGTCCTGGGCGACGACCAGGTGCCGCCACGGCTCGGTGCCGCGGGCGTTGACCCGGGGCGCGTCGGTGTCGATCCACAGCGGCGTCGACGCGGCGATGAAGTTGCGGTCGACCGCGGCCGACCGCTGCGGTGTCAGGATCACGTCCTGGGAGCCGATCGCGCCGGCGCGGTCGCCGAGCTTGAAGAACACCATCGAGGCGTCGCCGTCGATGATCTCGTGCATGCCGTCGCCGTGGGCCGTGAACGCCGCGCGGATGCCGGCCATCGTGCCCTGCCCACGCGGCAGCTCGCCGCGCGCGCGCAGCAGCCGGGCCGGGCCGGTGTAGGGCTGGCCGTTCTTGCCGTCGTACTCGACCCAGACCTCGGTGCCGTCGTCGAGCGTGGCCCGGCCTGAGCCCTCGATCCGCAGGAACAGCTCGTCGACCGGATCGTCGACCCACAGCAGCTCGAGGTCGCGGCCCGCGAAGGCGCCGGCGCGGATCTCGGCGCGGGTCGGCAGCGGCACCAGCGCGTGGGTGGCCGGATCGAGCCGGCCCCACTGCTTGCGCCCGCGCCCGGTCGGGCTGCACTTCGACCAGTCGATCATCACCAGCTCGGGCGGCCGGCGGTAGATCGGGTACTGGTACTGATCGTGGCGGGTCCGCGACGCGCGCAGCGGCTGCACGAAGTACGCGGTCATCTTGCCGACCGGGCCGCGCTTGCCCGCGACCTGCCACGGCGCGAACTCGCGTTCGAAGAACCCGCGGGCCGCGGCGTCGTCGCCGGCCGGCAGGTCGGCCACCGCGGCGCACGCGCGGCGCCACTGCCGGGCCCGGCCGAACCGGCGGTCGAGGCCGACCCACGCGGCGTCGGCCAGCTCGGCCAGCTTCGGGCACGAGCGCGCGAACGCGGCCGCGGCCGCGGCGTGGCGGTCGTCGGCCCAGGCCGGCAGGTCGGCCCAGGTCGCGGCCGCGAAGCGCATCCGATCGAGCGGCGGCGGCGGCCGCGGCGTGACCTTGGGGCAGGGCGGCTCGATCGCGGTCACGGGCGCGCCCGGGGCGACGACGGTGGCGGCGACGGTGGGAGCGACGGCGGCGACGACCGTGGCGGCGACGGCGGCGCGCGCGTCGCTCGGCGCGGCCGCGGCGGTCGCGCCGGCAGGATCGTCCGTCCGCGCGACCGGCGCGGGCGCGCTCGTGCCCCCGCTGCACCCGAGCGCGATGGTCACGACGGTCGCGGCGAGGCGTCGCACTGTTCGATCGTACGCGCCGGCGGGCCGGCGTGTTCCCGAAATCGGTCGGCGACCCGCGCGCCGCGATCGCCGAGAACGCTGGCTCGCGCGCGCGCCCGGCGTACACTGCGCGCGATGTCGGTCCGTGATCGCACCCCTCGCCCGCCCACGGCGAAGTACATCACGCCCGAGGGCGCGAAGCGGCTCCGCGAGGAGCTCGAGTGGCTGTGGACCAAGGAGCGGCCGCGCGTGACCCAGGCGGTGTCCGACGCCGCCGCGCTCGGCGACCGGTCCGAGAACGCCGACTACATCTACGGCAAGCGGCGCCTGCGCGAGATCGATCGCCGGATCGAGTACCTGGCCAAGCGGCTCGACGTGGTCACGGTCGTGACCGAGACCCCGCGCGATCGCGGCCGGGTCGCGTTCGGCGCCTGGATCACGCTCGAGGACGACGACGGCGGCGAGCAGGTCTACCGCCTGGTCGGGCCCGACGAGTTCGATCCCAAGCAGGGCTTCATCAGCGTCGACTCGCCGGTGGCCAAGGCGGTCCTGGGCAAGCGCGCGGGCGACGAGGTCACGGTCGCCCGGCCCAAGGGCGCGGCCACGTTCACGATCGTCGGCGTGCGCTACCGCGAGGCGTAGGCGGTTGACGCCGGCGCGCCGGTTGCGGACAATGGTCGTGGCATGCGCCCGACGCTGGTGTTCGTGACCGCCGCGATGATCGCGGGTTGCTCGGTCGGGATGGGGCCCAACACCGCGGCCTCGCGGCCGGTCCTCGGCTGGGTGACGAGCAGCGACAAGGCCACGATGTGGTCGGTGGCCAAGGACCAGACCGGCGTGCCACCCGGCTTCGTCCGCGTAGATCTAGTGGAGGACGGCTTCGCAAAGATCTTCAACTTCTTCTCGATCGTGAGCGCGGTGCGCAAGGGCAACGTGGCGGCCACCGGCGACGGCGTGGTCGCTGGCGACCGTGACGTGGTCGACCTCGACCTCGCGTTCCTGGCCCGGTTCCCGTTGCCCGTGGGCGCGTTCTGCGTCGGCGTCGGCCACGCGTGGGCGCTGCAGGGTGCCACCGACCTGACCGGCTGGGGCGTGCGGGCGTCGGTGGCGCCGATCGGCCAGCTCTCGCTCGACTTCGCCCACAGCTGGGGTGACGGCAGCGACCAGCTCGCCGACGGATCCAGCCGCGCGATCGACGGCACGCACACCAGCCTCGGCGGGACCGTGCTCCTGTTCGGCTACCGCTACTTCCGGTGGGGCGTCTCGGTCGCGCGCACCTGGACCCGCGCCGATCCCTACGCCAGCGACGGCTACACCTACTCGTTGGTCGGCACGATGTACTGACGCGAGGTCGCGCTGGAGGCGGCCGCGGCGCTTGCCGTGGGCGGGCCCGCCGTCGACAATGCCGCGATGTCCGCGCCTCGATCCGGTCGCCGCCTCGGCGGTGCGCTCGCGGTCGGGCTCGGCATCTTCCTGTCGCGCGTCGCCGGCCTCGTGCGCGAGCGGGTGCTGGCCTACTACCTCGGCCTCGGCGACGCCGCCGGCGCGTTCCGCGCGGCGATGCGCATCCCGAACATGCTCCAGAACCTGCTGGGCGAGGGCGTGCTGTCGGCGTCGTTCATCCCGGTCTACGCGCGGCTGCGCGCCGAGGGCAAGGACGACGACGCCGAGCGGATGGCGCGGGCGGTCGGCACGCTCCTGACCCTCGTCGCGACCGCGGTCACGCTCGTGGGCGTGCTGGCGTCGCCGGTGCTGGTCGACCTCGTGGCCCCGGGCTTCCACGGCGCCACCCGCGCGCTGACGGTGCGCCTGGTCCAGATCATGTTCCCGGGCGTCGCGCTGCTGGTGCTGTCGGCGTGGTGCCTGGGGGTGCAGAACAGCCACGGCAAGTTCTTCCTGTCGTACGTGTCGCCGGTGGTGTGGAACGCGATGGTGATCGCGGCGGTGGTGGTCGCGGCCCAGCGCTGGGCCGGCCGCGGCGACGATCTGGCGGTGGCGGCGGCGTGGGGCGCGGTGGTCGGCGCGGCGGCGCAGCTCGCGGTGCAGCTGCCGACGGTGTGGCGGCTGCTCGGCAGCCTCCGGCCGACGATCGCGCGCGGCGATCCGGGCGTGCGCGCCACCTGGCGCGCGTTCGTCCCGGTGTTCATCGGCCGCGGCTCGGTGCAGATCTCGTCGTACCTCGATCAGATCCTCGCGAGCTACCTCGGCCCGGCGATGGTCGCGGGCATGAGCGCGGCCCAGACGCTGTACGTGTTGCCGGTCAGCTTGTTCGGCATGGCGGTGTCGGCGGCCGAGCTGCCGGCGATGGCGCGCGCCACCGGCGACGCCGACGCGATCGCCGCGGCCCTGCGCGGGCGCCTGCGCAGCGCGCTCCGGCGGGTGGTGTTCCTGGTGGTGCCGTCGGCGGTCGCGTTCGTCGCGCTCGGTGACGTGATCGTCGGGCTGGTGTTCCAGAGCGGCCGGTTCGACGCCGGCGACACCCACGCGGTCTGGATCATCCTCGCCGGCTCGGCGCTCGGGCTGTCGGCCGGGACCCAGGGCCGGCTGCTGTCGTCGGCGTTCTACGCGCTGGGCGACACCAAGACGCCGCTGCGCGCCGCGCTGGTGCGCGTGGCGATCACCTTCGTCGCGGGCTGGGCGTTCGCGCTGCCGCTCCGTCATCACTTCGGCTACAGCGCGGTGTGGGGCGCGTTCGGCCTGACCGCCAGCGCCGGCGGGGCCGCGTGGATCGAGTACGAGCTCTTGCGCCGCTGGCTGGCCCGTCGGATCGGCCACGTGCCGGTGCCGGTCGCGCTCATCCTCGGGGCGGTCGGCGCCGCGGTGGTCGCCGGGGCGCTGACGTGGATGGTGCTGCACGCGCTCGCGCCCCGGGGCGTGCTGGTCAGCGCCGCCGTGGCCCTGCCGCTCTATGGCGTGCTGTACCTATGGCCAATGGTCGCGTTCCGGGTGCCCGAAGTGAGCGCGCTCACGCGGCGGCTGCGGCGCTGACGGCGCCGCCCGTCGACAAGTGGCAACACCATCCGCCGGTGTGTTCACATGTGACGCACGTCGTCCGCGTGTTCTCGCGCGGTTAGTTCGCCTTGACCCAGGGCATGAAAGTTGCTGACATGGCCGGGACCGCAACGGAGCTATGTCCGGGGGGCGGTGGCCGCTCGCTTCGAGCGGCGCGACTCAAACGGAAGGACGCAACGATGCGTGGACTCGTGCTTGTGGGACTAGCGATCGGAACCACCGGTTGCCTGATGTCGGGCAACTATCACTCGGCCAAGACCCTGAACAAGGGCGAGTCGGAGGTCGGCGTCACGTTCTCGGCCACCCGCTACGAGTCGACGACGACCGATCCGAACACCGGCCAGACCGAGACCGGCGCGGTCGTGCTGCCCAACCTGATCCCCGAGATCTCGTACCACATCGGCATGGCCGACGACGTCGAGGTCGGCGGGCGCGTCGGGCTCGGCTCGCTCGCGCTCGAGGGCGACGTCAAGTACCGCTTCTACAAGAGCGAGAAGCTCCACCTCGCGATCGCGCCCGCCATCAGCTACCAGTCGATGATCATCATCCAGGGCGTCGGCCTCCGGCTGCCCGCGATCTTGACCTACCAGCTGGCCGACAACATGGACTTCACGGCCGCGGTGTTCGGCTCGACCACCAAGTACTCGAACGTCGACTCGTCCGATTCCGACAACAGCCTCGGGACCTTCGGCGGCAGCCTGGTCAGCACCGGCGGCGCCGTCGGCTTCGATCTGCACGGCGAGACCTTCAGCATCCGGCCGGCGATCGAGTTCACGCGCTACGTCGCGCGCCTCGACGACACGGACGGGAGCTCCGACTTCAGCACCTTCAACTTCCTGGTCCACATCGCGTGGATCGGCGGCAAGGAGAAGCAGCAGCTCAACCGGATCGAGAAGAAGATCGACGCGCTGTCGGCGCCCGCGCCGATGGCCCCCGCGCCGGCCCCGGCGCCGATGGCCCCCGCGCCGGCCCCGGCGCCGGCGCCGATGGATCCCGGCCCGCAGTAGCGGCCGACCAGCCTCGTCTCGACGGCTCGGCTCGCGCTGGGCCGTTTGGCGTTTCGGCCGAGATCGCGACCACAATGTCGCGATTCCCGGCGCGGTCCGAGCACCGGCGCGGCGCGGCGCCGATCGATCGATCGCCGAAGACGCGAGCAATTCAAGTTGGTTGATCGTCGTTGCGGGGTGTGGCGCGGCGGTTGCTGTTGGCTCGGTCATGACCAAGCTCGCCGTCCTCGGCCTGGTGTTGACCACCGCCGCCGTCGCTGTCGCCCAGCCCGCCGAACCGCAGGCCGTGACCACGACCGGCACCGTCGTGGTCGTGTCGCCGACGCCGGTGGTGGTGACGAGCGCCGCCGCCATCGCCGGGCCCGCTGCGGCTGCGCCCGTGCCCGTGCCCGCGGCAGCGGTCGCCGCCAGCGCGCCCCAGACCCACGCCTGGGAGGAGGTCAACCACATCAACGGTACGCTGGTCCCGGTCGGGCAGGAGAACGACTACCTGAAGAGGTTCAGGCGCTGGAACGTGTCGACCAACCCGATCGGCTACATGTACGGCAGCTACGGTGTGTCGGTCAGCTACGGCCTCAACAGCAACCTCGCGATCCGCGGCGACCTCAACTACTTCGATCCGCCCGGGTCGAACTCGTACGAGGCCACCGGCGTCGATGTCGGCGTCGCCCTGCCGATCTACTTCCGCCGCACCTATCAGGGCCTGTTCCTCGAGCCCGGCATCATCTCGCGCACCTTCAGTGAGCGCTGCGGTGGGTGTCGGTCGTCGAGCGATACCAACACCACCTTCGGGCCGCAGGTGCTGGTCGGCTGGCACTGGACCTGGTCGAGCGGCTTGAACTTCGCGGTCGCCGCGGGCGCGGGGCGCAACTGGGCGGCCCGGGACAGCGAGTACGGCTCTGACGAGGTGTTCGGCAACGGGTACATGCGGTTCGGCTACGCGTTCTGATCGAGCGAGGCGCAGACCGAGCGGGCGACGCGCGGCGGCACCCGCGCCTCGCCCCGGCGGCGGCGCGATCCTGGCGGTGCTCCACGGTGGAGCAGCTGGTCGATCTCGACGCAGCGCCGTCGATCGCAAGTGCGCGAAGCCAGGGGCCGACGGCCTGGCGCAGCGGCTGCAGTAGTCCTCCACGTCGCGAGTCGATTCCCCTCGCGACGAGGAGTACGCATGTCTCACGAGCTGTCGGTTCATTTTCACGGTGTGCGCGGCTCGATCGCCGCGCCGGGGATCAGCACGGCGCGCGTCGGCGGCAACACCAGCTGCGTCGAGGTGATCGCCGGCGACACCCGGATCGTGTTCGACGCGGGCACCGGCCTGCGCGGGCTCGGCGACCGCCTGATCACCAGCGGCCCGTCGGCGACGACCCTGTTGCTGTCGCACCTGCACTGGGACCACATCCAGGGCCTGCCGTTCTTCACGCCGATCTACGTGCCCGGCAACTGGGTCGAGGTCGTCACCGGCGGCAACGGCGTCATGCCGCTCGAGGCGGCGCTGCGGCGGCAGATGTCGGCGCCGTTCTTCCCGGTCGAGCTCGACGACGTGCGCGGGCAGCTGCGCTGGCGCGAGCCGCGGGTGGGCGAGGCGTTCGCGGTCGGCGACGTCCGCGTGACGATGGCCAAGCTCAACCACCCGGATCCGGTCTACGGCTACCGGCTCGACTACGCCGGCGCGTCGATCGTCTACGCGACCGACACCGAGCACTTCGCGTGCGTCGACCCGCACCTGGCGCGGCTGGCCGCCGGCGCCGACGTGCTGATCTACGACGCGCAGTACACGCCCGAGGAGTACCCCGGCAAGGTCGGCTGGGGCCACTCGACCTGGGAGGCGGCGAACGCGCTCGCTGACGCCGCCAGCGTGCGCCAGCTGGTCCTGTTCCACCACGATCCGCGCCGCTCGGACGACCAGGTCGCCGCGATCGAGGCGCGGGCCGCGGCGGCGCGCCCCGGCACGATCGCGGCCCGCGAGGGCGCGGTGCTGCACGTCGAGACCCGGGCGACCCGGCGGACCGAGGTCTCGATGGCGGCGGTGTCGGTGGCGTGATCGGCCCGGCCGCCGATCGGCGCGCTATGCTGCCCCGCCCGATGAGCGAAGACGAGCAGCGGTTCGAGCTCCTCGCCGATCTCGGCGCGATGATCGCCCGCGAGGTCGAGCTCGACGAGCTGCTGGCGTCGTGCGCCGATCGGGTGGCGCGGGCGATCGGCGCCGAGCGCGCGACCCTGTGGGTGGTCGACGGCGCCACCGGCGAGCTGCGCGCGCGCCTGGCCGACGCGCTCGATCTCGACGCCCTGACCCTGCCGGTCGGGCGCGGCGTGGCCGGCGCCGTGGCCGCGACCGGCGAGCCGGTCATGATCGCCGACGCCGCCCGCGATCCGCGCTGGCACGCGGAGATCGATCAGCGCACCGGGTACACGACCCGGTCGATGCTGTGCGTGCCGGTGCGCGGCCCCGACGCGACCCTGCGCGGCGTGCTGCAGGTGCTCAACCACAAGGCCGGCGCGTTCTCGGATCGCGACCGGGTCTTCGCCGCCGCGCTCGCCGATCAGATCGGCCGCGCGCTCGAGTTCACGACCCTGCGCGGCCACCGGCAGCGCCCGGGCGTGGCGGTGCGCGGGCGCTACAACCACGTCGTCGGCCAGTCGCCGACGATGCGCGCGGTCTACGACGTGATCGCGCGCGCGGCCCAGACCGACGCGACCGTGCTCCTGCGGGGCGAGACCGGCACCGGCAAGGGCGTGTTCGCGCGCGCGATCCACGTCAACAGCGACCGCCGGGACGCGCCGATGGTCGCGGTCGACTGCACGACCCTGCCGGCCAACCTGGTCGAGAGCGAGCTGTTCGGCCACGAGCGCGGCGCGTTCACCGGCGCCGACGCCCGGGTCATCGGCAAGGTCGAGGCCGCCGCCGGCGGGACGCTGTTCCTCGACGAGCTCGGCGAGATCCCGCTCGAGCTCCAGGGCAAGCTCCTGCGGTTCGTCCAGGACCGCAAGTTCGAGCGGGTCGGCGGGCGCGAGACCCTGACCAGCGACGTGCGGCTGGTGGTCGCGACCAACCGCGACCTCGCGGCGATGGTCAAGGCCGGGCAGTTTCGCAGCGATCTCTACTTCCGGGTGCGGGTGATCGAGCTCGAGCTGCCGCCGCTGCGGGCCCGCGGCGACGACGACATCCTGCAGCTCGCCGAGCACTTCGCGGCGGTCTACGGCCGCCGCCACCGCAAGGTCGTGCCGGTCGTCGCCGACGACGCGCGCGCGGCGCTGTGCGGCCACACCTGGCCCGGCAACGTGCGCGAGCTCGAGCACGCGATCGAGCGCGCGGTGGTGCTGGCCCGCGGCCCGGTCATCGACGCGGCGGCGCTCGCGCTCGACCGCGGCGCCGAGGTCGACGCGGGCGCGGGCGTGGTGGTGCCGCACGAGCTGACGCTGGCCGCGGTCGAGCGCCGCTACGCCGCCGCCGCGGTCGAGCGCGCGGGCGGCAACCAGTCCGCCGCGGCGCGGACGCTGGGCATCGGACGCAACAAGCTCGCGCGGCTCCTCAAGGGCTGACGCCGCTGCGGCGGCCTGCGACAGGGTGCGACGGTCGCAGGTACCTCGCGCATCGCTCGTGCGGCGCGCCCAAGTCCTCGTCGACGCTCGCCGCGGCGACGGCGCCGCGGCGGCCGCACCTGGCCCGCGATGTGAAATAGCGATCATTCGTCAGCGCGTGTCAGCCGGCGCGCTGCTTGGCGCATCTACCTGAGCGAAGGAGCCAACCATGACCACCACGACCAACCGCTACGACGAGATCATCGGCCGCAACCGCGCCACCCGCGTGCGCGACTTCGGGTTCGCGCTGTTGCTGGCGGCGGTGACCGCGTTCGCGCTCGGCTCGATCGGCACCGCGGGCAGCACCGCCCACGCCGCCACGCCGACCGCCGGCGCCGCCCACGCCTGCGCCGTCACCGTCACCACGTGCTGAGCCGATCGAGCGGCGCGCCGCCGACGCAGGTCGCCGGCGGGCGGCCCGGTCGTCCCGGCGGACCCGCGCGGCGCAGTCGCGGCGCCGGGCGCTGGCCACCCGGTCGCGGCGCCGGGCGCCAGGCACCTGGTCGCGGCGCCGGGCGCTGGCCACCCGGTCGCGGCGCCGGCGGTCGCCCGGATCGTTCGAGCGCGGGGCCGATCCCGCGCCGGTCCTGAGGCGGCCGCGGATCGACGCCGGGCGCGCGCGCGACCCGGCGGTCGCCCGCGGGTCGTCCGGCGGGCGCATGCTACCATCGGCGACGTGCACGGGGACCATGCTCACGGTTTGAGGGTCTGATGTGGGCCGCGATCCGTCTGCTGCGGGCGACCGCCGTGTTCGGGATGATCTTCCTCAGCTACCTGTGGGCGCTGTCGTTCGCGCGGCTCTGGCCCAAGCGGCTCGACACGCCCGAGCGGTGGCGCAAGATCCACCGCACCAACGCCCGGCGCATGTACCGCGGGTTCGTGAGCCTGCGCGGCGTCTACATCAAGCTCGGCCAGATCCTGTCGATCATGGGCACGTTCCTGCCCAAGTCGTACACCGAGGAGCTCGAGGGCCTGCAGGACGAGGTCCCGCCGCAGTCGTACAAGATCATCGCGCGCGCGTTCGAGAAGGCGCTCGGGCAGTCGCCCAAGGCCGCGTTCGCGCGGTTCGAGGAGACGCCGATCGCCGCGGCGTCGCTGGGGCAGGTCCACGAGGCCCACACCGCCGCCGGTGAGCGCCTCGCGGTCAAGGTGCTCTACCCCAACGTCGCCGACATCATCCGCATCGATCTCAAGGTGCTGGGCTGGGCGCTGCGGGTCTACCGGAACTTCGTGCCGATCCACCAGATCGAGCGGGTCCACGAGCAGCTCGGCGACATGCTGGCGCGCGAGACCGATCTGGTCAACGAGGCCAGCTGCCTCGAGCGGATGAGCAAGAACTTCGACGGCGACCCCGACACGCTGTTCCCGACGGTGTACCCGACGTGGAGCTGCAAGACCGTGCTGACGATGTCGTTCATGGACGGCGTCAAGATCAGCAAGAAGGACGCGCTGTCGACGCTCGGGCTCGACCCGTACGCGGTCGCGACCAAGCTGACGCAGGTGTTCTACAAGCAGCTGTTCATCGATCGCTTCTTCCACGCCGATCCGCACCCCGGCAACTTCTTCGTGCAGAAGGGCCCGGGCGGCGAGGTCCGGATCGTCGTCCTCGACCTGGGCTCGGCGACGTCGCTCGAGCCCAACCTGGCCGACGGCATGCTCGACATCCTCCAGGGCCTGCTGACCAAGAACGACGACATGGTCGTGCGCGGCATCGGGACGATGGGCTTCGTCGCCGAGGGTGGCGATCGCGGGCTGCTCGAGCGGACCGTGCGCAAGTACTTCGAGAAGCTGCTCAACCTCAACATCACCGACTTCTCGCGGATCGATCCCAACGTCGCCCAGCAGCTCGCCGACCCCGACATGAAGCGCGACGAGCTGCGCGAGCTGATGAAGTCGATCGCGTACCCCGAGGGCTGGTTCTACGTCGAGCGCGCCGCGGTGATCATGTTCGGGCTGTCGTCGCAGCTCGCGCCCAAGCTCAACACCGTCCAGGTCGGCATGCCGTACGTGATGAAGTTCATGATGGCGCGCACCGCCGAGCGCCAGGCCAAGGCCGCCGCCGCCCCCGCGGTCCCGCCGGCGCCGGTCCCCGCCGAAGCCTCCTAGCCGCGCCGGCGGCCGTCGCGCGGGCGAGGGAGCCGGAGCTCACGGGCGTCAGCGATCGGGATCCGGCACCGCGCCCCATCCGCTGTCCGGCGATCGGTCGGGCGGCAGGGGCGGTCGTGCGGCCGTCGGGTGTCAGCCGATCGGTCGGGGGCGGCGGCCGACGGGTGTCAGCCGATCGGTCGTGCGGCAGCTGTCGGGTGTCAGCCGATCGGTCGTGCGGCAGGGTCGGTCGTGCGGCCGACGGGTGTCAGCCGATCGGTCGGGGGCGGCGGCCGACGGGTGTCAGCCGATCGGTCGGGGGGGTCAGCCGATCGGTCGGGTGTCAGCCGATCGGTCGGGGCGGTAGCGGTCGGGTGTCAGCCGATCGGTCGGGGCGGTAGCGGGCGGGTGTCAGCCGATCGGTCGGGGCGGCGGCCGTCGGGTGTCCGCCGATCGGTCGGGGCGGCGGCCGACGGGTGTCCGCCGATCGGGCGGGGCGGCGGCCGACGGGTGTCAGCCGATCGGTCGGGGCCGCGGCCGTCGGGTGTCCGCCGATCGGTCGGGGCGGCGGCCGTCGGGTGTCCGCCGATCGGAGGGTCGATGGCTGTGAATGTCTTGCAGTAACAGGTGGTTACTTGAATCGGAAGGAATGTCTTGTCAGAAACGTAAACGTAGTTTACTTTGTGCTCGTGATTCACGAAGTGGTCGAAGCCAGCCCGCGCGCGCGCCGTCGCGAGGCCAAGCTCGAGCGGATCCTCGACACGGCCCTGGCGGTGGTCGCGGCCGACGGTCTCGAGGGCCTGCACATGGCGCGGCTGGCGGCGGCGGTCGACTACACGCCAGGCGCGCTCTATCGCTACGTCGAGTCCAAGGACGCGCTGGTCGCGACGCTGGTCGCGCGCACCCTGGGGCAGGTCGAGGGCGCGCTGCGAGCGGCCGAGGCCGAGCCGGCGGCGCCGCCGTCCGGGCTGGCCCGCATCGGCGTCCTGGTCAGGGCCTACCGCAGCTTCGTCCAGGCCGAGCCCCACCGGTTCGGCTTGCTGGCCCTCGCGCTCGCCGAGCCGCGGGTGCTCGTCGGCGATCCCGAGCACGCGCGCGCCACGGCCGCGGCGGTGATCGGCGCGCTCACGCCGCTGGCCGAGGCCCTGACCGCGGCCGCCGCCGACGGCGCGCTGACCGCGGGCGACCCGGTCGCGCGGACCCTGTGCGTGTTCTCGCTCGTGCACGGCCTGTCCCAGCTGCCCAAGCTGGCGCGGGTCGCGCCGACCTCGTTCGACATCGACGCGCTGGCCCTCGCCGGCGTGCGCGCGCTGCTGATCGGCTGGGGCGCGTCGCCCCATGCCGTCGACGCGGCGCTGACCTGACCTCGCTGGATCCGGAGGACCCATGACCTCGCTCGTCGTCACGTTCGCGCTCGGCGCCTGCAGCTGGACCCTGCTCGAGTACGTCATCCACCGCTGGCTCGGCCACGATCGGCGGTTCCGCGGCAACCCGTTCGGCGTCGAGCACGTGCGCCACCACGCCGAGGGCAACTACTTCGCGCCGACCGTGAAGAAGCTGATGGTCGCGGTGGTGGTCGCGCTCGGCGTCGGCGGACCGGCGACGCTGCTGGCCGGGGCCCACGGCGCCGCGGCGGTCGGCGGCCTGCTGGTGATGTACGGCGCGTACGAGGTGCTGCACCGCCGCGAGCACACGCACCCCGGCATCGGCCGCTACGGCCGGTGGGCCCGCCGGCACCACTTCCACCACCACTTCGTCGACCCGCGCACCAACCACGGCGTCACGACGCCGCTGTGGGATCTGGTGTTCGGGACCTACCGCACGCCCGAGGTCATCCCGGTGCCCGAGAAGCTGTGCATGCGCTGGCTCCTCGACGACGCCGGCTCGGTCCGGCGCGAGCACGCCGATCGCTACACGCTGCGCCCGGCGCGCGCGTGACCGGCGCGCGCGCCGATCACCGCAGCCCGTAGGCCATGCGGATCGCGCGCTGGCCGGCGCCGTAGCGGCCGACGTCGAGCGCGACCGCCGCGAAGCCGGCGCGCTCGTACATCCGCTGGGCCCGGTGGTTGTGCTCGGCCACGCACAGGCGCAGCTCGGTCAGGCGCCCGGCGCGGGCGGTGGCGCGCGCCATCGCCATCGCGTGATCGAGCAACGCCCGGCCCAGGCCGTGGCGGCGCCACACCGGCTCGACCGAGATCGCGAGCAGGTCGGCGACGTGCTCGCCGGTGGCCTCGTCGCGGTAGAACGCCAGCATCGTGAAGCCGCGCCGCGGCGCCGGATCGTCGATCCACGCGGCGACGTTGGGCTGGGCGAGCCACGCCGGCAGCACCTCGCGGTAGTCGCCGAGGTCCGCGAAGGCGCGGATGCCGAGATCGATCAGCCACCCGTGGTCGAGCGGCGTGGCCCGCCGGATCGCCGGAGGCGCGACCGCGGGGCGCAGCAGGGTGACCACGCCGTGAGTGTTGCGCAAGACCCGGGCGCGTGCACGCCCTCCGGTCGGGGCGCGCGACCGGCGTCAGCCCGCGGACGGACGGCGTCAGCCCGCGGGACGGGACGGCGTCAGCCCGCGGACGGCGTCAGGCCGCGGACGGACAGCGTCAGCCCGCGGACGAGCTGGCCGTGCCCTGGCGCGGAGCGTCGCGCTTGGCCGGCAGCGCGGCGGCGCGGTCCTGCTTGAGCGCGGTGGCGGCGATCGGCGTGGTCTCGGCGGTGTCGGCGCTGGTCGCGGCGGCCGCGGCGGTCGGCGCCACCAGCTCGCGCAGCGTGTAGCGGCCGGGCGAGGCGCGCACGAACCGCGAGCTGTCGCCCTGGCGCTTGATGTCCATCGCGAGGTCGCGGGCGACCACCGTGTCGGGAGTCTTGGACTTGCTCGGCAGGCGTGCACCCGCGCGCGCCACGATCTCGCGCACCGTGATCGGCGCGCCCGACGTCCTCAAGATCTCCTCAACCACGGCTAGCGTGCTCATCGTGAATCCCCCTGGGAAGACGTCCCCGCGCTCGGCGGTGGCCACTTCCCCCTGGCCATTCGGTGCCTGCTTCGTGCTGGTCTTCGTGTCGTGACGTGCGCGGCGTGCTGCTCGAGCACCACCGCCCGAGTCATCCTACCCACGTGGCTCGACGCTACCAGTCTTGACATGCTCGAAAAATCCGGCGGGTGTCCGCGGCGAAAATGATCCGCGAGCAGAGTTGCAATTTCACCCCGATCGATCCGGGCGCAGGTGCTACACCGACCGCAACAAGGAGTCGTCGATGAACCTGTGGGAACCCATCCTCGCCATGATCATGGCGCTCACCAGCTTCGCTATCAAGCCCAACCCCAAGGCGCCCACGGCCGAGGTCGTGCTCGAGCACACCGTCGACGACGCCGACGTGTTCGTCCACCTCGACCTGACGCCGACGGTGATCGACAACTACGCGGTCTGGCAGAAGCTCGTGGACGAGCCGCTGGTCAAGCAGATGCCGGCGCTGCGCGACGGCCTGCGCGACGCCTCGACCCAGGCCGAGGGCGGGCGCGCGATGGTGAAGAGCCTGATCGGCGTCGATCTCGCGGCCGACCTGACGTCGATCACCGCGTACGCGAAGTTCAAGCCGAGCGGTCCGCCGGACGTGCTCGTGGTCGTGCGCGGCGCGATCGCGGCCGACCTGCCGCAGCGCCTGAGCCAGAACATGGGCGGCAAGCCCGAGACCATCGACGGGCGGGTCGCGGCCACGACCTCCGACGGCATGATGATCGGCACGGCCAAGAGCGGCGCGCTCCTGGTCGGCACCCGCGCCTGGGTGGCGCCGCGCCTGGCCGACGGGTGGAAGGCGGCGCCGCGGGCCCGGGGCTCGGCCTGGGCGCACATCGCCACGGCGCTGACGCCCAAGCCGTTCTTCGTGCTGGCGTCGAAGCCGTCGTCGTCGGCGGCGGCCCAGCTCGCGACCCAGATCCCGGCCAGCTTCGGCCGCGAGCTGGTCACGCAGCACACGCTCGCGATCGTCACCGCGAGCGCGACCGGCATCGGCTGGACCTACCAGGCCAAGGACGCGGCGTTCGCGGCCCGGATCAAGCTGGCGTCCGAGGGCTGGATCGAGCTGATGCGCGCGGCCCACATCGCGCCGCGCGGCATGGCCGAGCTCGCGGTCGCGGCGCTGCCCAGCTACGCCGGTCGGGGCGCCGCGCTCGACGACGCGATCAAGCACAAGGACCAGATCCTCGCGGCGGTCGGCGAGCTGACCGGCGACGGCAAGTTCCAGGCGACCGTGAAGCAGAGCGGCACCCTGGTGACCGTGACCACCCGCGGCCGCCGGATCTCCGACGTGGTCCCGGTCGGCCTGGTCATGGGCCTGGGCGCGCTGGGCTGGGTCTCCGCGACCGCGCCAGCGCCGGCCCCGGCCACCGTGCCGGCCCGGCCGACGCCCCGTCCGACGACGGTGCGGCCGCCGCCGACCCGCTCGACCACGCCGCGGCCCGCGCCGAAGCCGTCGGCCGGCTCGGCCCACCCGTGATCGGGGCGTGACGGTCGTCTAGACCGCGACGCGCTCGAGGATCCGCGTGAGATCCTCGAAGTCGCAGTCGCTGGCGGGGCTGGCGGCGGGGACGATGGCGATCGGCCGCACCGGGCCGAGGTCGTCGCCCTCGACGCTCATCTCGACGATCATCTCCTCGTCGATCGCGACCCACTCGCCGTCGCGCAGCTCGCGGCGCTGGCCGACGCGGCGCTCGTACTGGAACACGCGGGTGTCGGCCTTGCCGATCCGGCGATCGATCTGCCGGCGCTCGCGGGTGAGCGCGGTGCGCAGGTCGGCGATCGTGGTCGGCATCGGCTCGAGGATCTGGACCTGGCCGTGGCACGAGAAACACATCGGGTGCCAGCCGCCGAGCAGCTCGACCGAGCGCAGCAAGCGCCGGCGGCGCTCGAGGCAGGTCACGCACCGGGCGCCAGCGCCCACCGGGCGGGCGTCGACCCAGCGCGCGTAGCAGCCCCAGCAGCGGCCGCGCCGCAGCTCGTGGACCTTGGCGTGGCAGACGTCGCACTCGTGGGTCGGCAACACCATCGTGGGATCGGTGGTACGCGGCGGCCTGGAGCGGGGCAAGTTTTTGGCGGGGCGCTGCGTCCCGCGGGCGGGCGTGCTAGGTTCGTCGACGGGGAATCGTGCCGACGACGCGCGCGCTCATCCATGCTCCGTGGTCGGCCTCGAAGGTGTCGACCGCGCTCCGGTGCCCGCGGTTGTTCCACTTCCGCTACGTCGAGAAGGTGCCGGAGCCCGAGGTCAGTCCCGAGGCCCGCATCGGCAAGGCCATCCACGTCGCGCTCGAGCACGCGCTCCAGGGCACGCCGCCGGCCGAGGCCGCGGCCAAGGGCCGCACCGCGCTGACCGACGAGCACGAGCAGCTCCGCTACGACGCGCTGACCGGCGGCGTGGCCCCGTTCACCGAGCGCATCAACCGGTTCCGGCGCCAGCGTCGGGTCCAGCGCCAGTTCGTCGAGTACTCGCTGGCGGTGCGCGAGGATCTGACCCAGACCCAGTTCTACGCCGGCGACGCGTTCTACCGCGGCGTGGTCGACGCCGCGTACCTGTACGACGACGAGCACCTCGCCGTGGTCGATCACAAGACCGGGCGCCGGTTCCCGGGCAGCTCGATGCGGGACCAGCTCGAGGGCTACCTGGTGCTGTCGGCGGCGTGGTGGAAGAGCGCGCGCACGTTCTGGCTGGGCCTGCACTGGGTGGCCGAGCGCGCGGTCGAGTGGTCGCCGCCGGTGGCCGCCGCCGAGGTCACCGACCGGCTGGCGCCAGCGGTGCTCGACAACATCGAGGCCGCGGCCCTGGCCATCGACGACGGCCCGCGCACCAACCCCGGCCCGTGGTGCGATCGCTGCGCCTACCGGTCGCTGTGCCCGGCCAGCCAGGATCGCTGGGAGCCGGTCGACTACGACGAGGACGACGAGTAGCGGGTCGGGGCGGCGCTCAGTCGTCGTCGCGGTCGCCGCCGAGCCAGCCGCGGCGTCGGAACCACAGCACCATGCCGCCGGCGATCGCGGCCATGGCCCCGAGGAGCGCGGCGAACGCCCAGCGCCGGTGCACGCCCGGCAGCGACTCGAAGTTCATGCCGTAGACCCCGGCGACGAAGGTCAGCGGGATGAAGATGCTGGCCATGATCGTCAGCGTCTTCATGACCTCGTTGCTGCGGTGGCCGACCAGCGACAGGTAGGTGTTCATCAGGCTGTTGATCAGGTCGCGCTGCGCGTCGATGACCTCGACCAGCTGCGTGCAGTGGTCGAGCGTGTCGCGCAGGTACAGGCGGACGTCGGCCGGGAACGGGCCGGTGGGCTCGCGCAGCAGGCCGGCCAGCGCCAGTTGTTGCGGCGCGAGCGCCCGGCGCGCCTGCACCAGCTGCGCGCGGATCGCGTTGAGGCGCTGCAGCACGCGCGGCGAGCTGTGCTCGTCGAGGCGGTCCTCGATCCGCTCGAGCCGCTCGGTCAGCTGCTCGATCAGCGGGTAGTACCCGTCGACGATCGCGTCGACGATCGCGTAGGCCAGGTAGGCCGGCCCGGCGGTGCGCATCTTGCCGGCGCCGTCGTGGAGCCGGCGGCGGATCGGATCGAGGCAGTCGCCGTGCTGCTCCTGGAACGAGATCAGGTAGCGGGGGCCGATGACCATCCCGACCTGCTCGATCTCGACCCGCGCCGCCGCGGCCGGGCGGACCATCCGCGCGATGACCAGGACCTGGTCGGGGTACTCCTCGATCTTGGGCCGCTGGGGCGCGTTGACCACGTCCTCGAGCGCGAGCGGGTGGATGCCGAACAGCTCGCCCAGGGACCGCAGCACCGCCTCGTCGCCGAGCCCCTGCACATCGATCCACGTGGTCCCCGGCCGCTCGAGCAGCGCCGGCAGCTGCGCGACCTCGGTCACCTGCGTGGTCGTCAGCCCGGCGGCGTCGTAGCTCTGGACCGTGATCGTCGGCGGCGGCGCGCCCGCGGCCACCACCAGCGTCCCGGGGCGGGCGCCGGCGGGCGGGTGGCGCTTGCGGAACGTGCGCAGCACGCCGGGCAGCTTCTCGTGCAGGGACACCCGTCAGTGGTACCGCGGGCGCGCCGCCGGGGCGAGCCGGCATGTGGCGCCGGGCGTCGGTGGCCGCTCAGCGCTTGAACCTCGGTCGAACAATGGTCCACGCGCTGGGCGTCTCGTGGGGGCCCTGGCGGGGCTCGCCCGAGCCACCGACGCGGTCCGGCGTGACCTTCGGGCGCCCCGGCACCTGCCTGAGGAGGCCTGGCGGCCTGGCGGCAGGCCTCCCGGGAACATCAGCCGCCGCGGCCGGCGCCGCGCCAGCGCAGCACCCGGGGCGGCCACGGCGGCAGGCCGTCGGCGGCGCGCTTGGCGGCGGCGCGCGCGGTCAGGCGCGCGAGCATGCGCAGGTCGTCCTCGGCGGCGGCGTCGGTGGCCGCGGCCACCGCGGTCAGCGCGACCGCGCCGGTGTCGTCGAGCTCGGCCTGGTAGGCGTGCTCGGCCGTGGCGGTGAGCACCCACGCCGCGTAGGTCGCGCGGGTCGGCTCGGCGGCGACGCGGTCGAGCAACAGCCGGGCGCCGTCCTGGGGCCACAGGCCCCGCCGCTCGGCGTCGCTGATCGGCATCTACTCGCCCATGTCCTCGGCGAACCGCGCGCTGACGTTGGCGGCGTTGCCCCAGACCGACTTCTTCCAGTCCTTGTTGAACGTGCGCAGGAGCCACAGCGGATCGAGCACCGTGCGGCCGCCGATCGCCGCGGCGGCGTCGCCGGTCAGCGACTTCATCTCGTCGGGATCGGCCGCGAGGTCGTAGACCCGCAGGTTCGCGCCGCCGGAGATGCGCACCTTCCAGTCACCCAGGCGGGCGCCGTGGCTGTCCTCGTACATCGACGACAACGACAGCCGGCCGTAGCCGGCGCCGACGCCGTTGGCCAGCGGCACCAGCGACTGGCCCTGCCACTCGGGATCGGTCTGCACGCCCAGCGCGTCGGCGACGGTCGGGACGACGTCGATCAGCTCGGTGCCCTCGGCGTGCTTGCCGGCCGGGAACATCGGCGGGTAGTGGATCAGCAGCGGCACGTGCACGAGCATGTCGCGGCTCGACGCGCCGTGGCCGACCCGGCCGTCCTCCCACTGCTCGTCGCCGTGATCGGCGGTGATGATGAGCATGGTCTCGTTCCAGACGCCCGCGGTCTGGAGCGCGGCGATCAGATCGCCCAGGACCTTGTCCTGGTAGCTGACGTTCGAGTCGTAGAGCGCGCGGACGTGCCGGGTCTCGGCCTCGGTCAGCTTGCCGCCCGACGCGGCGGCGGCGGCGTCGGCGCCCGAGAACACGTCCTTGAACCGGCCGCTGTAGCCGGGGTCGTACTTGGCCAGCCACGGCTCCTTGGCGCGCCACGACACGTGCGTGTCGACGGTGCCCAGGTACAGGAACCACGGCTCCTTGCGGGCGCCGACGAACTTGAGGCCCTTGGCGAGGATGTCCTCGGCCTTGAGGCCGAGCGCCTCGTGGATGTGGTTCGAGTACGCGTCCCAGGCGGTGCCGAAGCCCCAGCGCTTGGGATCGACGTAGCCGTTGGCGCTGGCGCCGGCGACGAACTTGCCGCCGGTCTTGGCCACCTCGTCGATCGTCGTCCACTTGGGGTCGAGCTTCTCGCTGGCGCCGATCATCGAGTGCTTGATCGGGTACAGCGACGACCACAGCGACGCGTGCGAGACCCGCGACTCGTTGCCCTGGACGTAGTGCTGCATGAACACCGCCGAGGTCTCGGCCAGCTTCTCCCAGGTCGGGACCTCGGGCCGGGCGCCGGGCGAGAACACCCGCACGCGATCGGCGCGCAGCGAGTCCATCACGAACATGACGACGTACTTGGGCGCGGCGCCGCGCGCGGGCGTGGGCTCGGTGCCGGCCACGACCAGCGCGGCGTTGGCCAGCTTGGCCTCGGGGCAGCCCGCGGCGGTCAGCTCGAGCCGGACCGCCTTGCCGCCGAGCGCGGCCAGATCGACCGCCGAGCCCAGGCCGGTGAGCTTGCCGTCGGCGCCGGCGCCGTCCGCGGCCGTGGCCTTGACCGTCACCTCGCACGCGCCGTCGGCCAGGTCGCCGGTGACGCGGCCGCCCTCGGGCACCTGCACGTAGTAGGCGAGGCCGCCGCCGTCGGGCAGGACCAGGCTCTTCGTGGCCGGGTCGTAGAACCTGGTCGCGGTGGCCTCGGCCGGCGCGGCGCCGCCGACCTGCACCCAGTCGACCGCGAGGCCGGGGCCGCGGGTGAAGAACAGGAGCTCGTTCTCGCCCTCCTTGAACTGCCCGGTCGGCGGCTTGAGCTCGATCACGGTCCAGCCCTCCGCGGCCTGGCCGTTGACGTCCTTGTTGCCGTTGACGCGCACCGAGAACGCGCGCGGCGCGGCGCTGTACACGCGCACCCGGATCACCGGCTCGCCGGCCAGCTCGGCGGCGGTCACCGGCACGTCGAGCCGGGCCGACGCGCCCGACATGATCGCGACCTTGGACTGATCCTGGGTCTGGCGCAGCTGCCAGGCCGGGGTCTTGATCTTCTCGGTGTTGCCGAAGCGGGTGTACTTGGCGAACCCGGCCGAGCCGCCGGCCAGCACCAGGCCGCCGTTGCGGTGCAGGTGCGCCGCCAGGCGGTTGTCGATCAGCGAGTACACCGCGCGCTCGGGGCCGCGCGCCGGCGCCTTGGTCGGGGCCTTGCCGGCGGCGCTGGCGGTGCCCGCGCTGCTGCCGGCGCCGGTCGGCGCGGGCGTGGGCTTCTTGTCGCCGCCCTTGCAGGCCAGCGCGAACGAGGGGAGCAACGCGACCAGCGTGGCCGCGCAGAACTTCGAGGTCATCGCGAAACCCTAGGCATGAGGTGAGCGGGTGGGCAAGTAACCGACGGTGGCGTGCGGCCGCGCCCGCCCGCGGCGCGCGGCGCGCCGACGCGCAACGCGCAGCGTCGGCGGTGTATTGCACGCGGCCGCGGCGGTCAAGGCGTGCGCACGCGCCAGCCGTGGCTGTACACGTTGAGCCGCGGCGCGCGCACGAACCCGCACAGCGTGACGCCGAACCGCTCGGCGACGTCGATCGCGAGGCGGCTGGGCGCCGACACCGCGACCACCACCGGCACGCCCGCCAGGACCGCCTTCTCGAGCAGCTCGTAGCCGGCGCGGCCGGTCAGCACCAGGACCCGCTCGGTCCACGGCAGCGCGCCGTCGGCGAGCGCGGCGCCGACCAGCTTGTCGACGGCGTTGTGCCGGCCGACGTCCTCGCGCACGGCCAGGACCGCGCCGGCGCGATCGCACAGCCCGGCCGCGTGGACGCCGCCGGTGCTGGCGAACGTGGGCTGGTGGGCGCGGACCGCCTCGGGCAGCCCGGCCACGAGCGCGGCGTCGATCTGCCAGTCGCCGGCGACCGCCCGGGCCCGACCCTCGAGCGCGGCGACCTCGATGCGCCCGCACACCCCGCACGCGGCCGACGCCAGGACCGCGCGGCTGGGCAGCTCGTCGGCGTCGGCGTCGACCTCGACCCGGTGGGGCTCGGCCTGGGCGATGGCGCGGCCCGCGACCGCGGCCCCGGCCTCGGCGAACAGCAGCCCGCGGACCAGCGCGACGTCGTCGCCGGGGGTGCGCATGATCGTCGCGATCGGCCGGCCGCGGGCGGCGATCACCAGCGCGGCCTCGTCGACGATGGCGTCGAGGTCGGGCCGGCGGGTGCCGGCGGCGGTGTCGAGGCGTTCTACCCGGCGCGCTGCCACGCGTATGTATACGGCGGCGCGCCCGCCCCGCAAAGTTGACACCGGGCCCGGCGCGGCCGACGTTCGGGGCGTGCGCGACCGGGTGTTCCGCGATCCCGTCCACGGGCTGATCGAGCTGCGCGGCGACGATCGCCCGATCGCCGACCTGCTCGAGACCCGCGCCATGCAGCGCCTGCGCCGGATCCGGCAGATGGGCCTGGCCTGGCTGGTGTACCCGGGCGCCGAGCACTCGCGGTTCTCGCACGCGCTGGGCGCGCTGCACATCGCGCAGCGGGTCAGCCGGCAGCTCCGGCTCGAGCCCGAGCTGGCGCTGCACGTCAAGGTCGCGGCCTTGTGCCACGACGTCGGCCACGGCCCGTTCTCGCACGCGTGGGAGCACGTGTTCCCGGGCGCCGACCACGAGGCCTGGGGCGGGCGGATCGTCGCCGAGGACCCCGAGCTGCGGGCCGCGCTCAACGCGCTCGCGCCCAACCTGGCCGACACGCTGGGCGGGTTCTGGAGCAAGACCTACCAGCCGGCGTTCGTGCGCAAGCTGGTGTCGTCGCAGCTCGACGTCGATCGCCTCGACTACCTGCTGCGCGACGGCCACTACTCCGGCGCCGGCTACGCCACCTACGATCTCGACTGGATCCTGCACGCGCTCGCGGTCGAGGACGTCCGGGTCGGCGCCGACGATCCCCGCGACCTGGTGATCGACTACCGGCGCGGCATGTACGCGGTCGAGCAGTACCTGTTCGCGCGCTCGTACATGTACGCGCAGGTCTACCACCACAAGACCGTGCGGGCGGCCGAGTGGATGTTGATCAAGGCGTTCGAGCGCTACGCGCAGCTGGCCCGGGTCGGCGCCGAGCCGCCGGGGCTGCCAGCGGCGGCGCAGCTCGCGCGCGGCGCGGTGCTGCCGGTCGACGACTACCTGCGCCTGCACGACACCTCGGTGACCGCCGCGTTCGACACCTGGTCGGGGCGCGGCTTCGGGCCGCCCGCGGCCGACGCGGTGCTGCGCGATCTGGCCGGGCGCCTGGTCGACCGGCGGCTGTTCAAGACGTTCGATCTCGGCGACGACCCGCGCGTGGTCGAGCGCGTGCGCGCGCCGGCGCTGGCGGTGGCCGAGGCGACGTTCGGCAACGCCGGCGGCGCGTACCTGGCGATCGACACCACGCGCCAGGTCGGCTACGCCGCCGCCGACGACGAGGAGCTGCACGTCGTCGATCACCCGCGCTACGGCGCGGTCACGCTGGGCCGGCTGCTCGAGGACATGCCGCTGGGCCAGCCGATGGCGACGATCCGGCTGATCTGCGCGCCCGAGCTGGTCGAGCCGATGCGCCCGGTGGTCGAGGCGGCGCTGGGCCGCCCGCGCGGGCGCCGCTGACCGCCGCGGGCTACCACTTCCAGACGAGCG
The DNA here is from genome assembly GCA_016717005.1 of Myxococcales bacterium. NCBI lineage: Bacteria > Pseudomonadati > Myxococcota > Myxococcia > Myxococcales > Myxococcales bacterium. Next base: position 44,045 of record JADJUF010000025.1, read on the forward strand.
GCGTGCGGATCGTCAGGCCCAGGCCGAACTGCAGCCGGCCGACGTCGGCGCCGAGCTGGCGGACCGCGGCCTCGGCGTAGACGCCGATCGCGTAGGTGCCGAGGAACAGCCCCTCGGGCGACACGCCCACGCCGGACAGGTAGACCTCGGCCTCGAGCTTGGCGCTCGCGCCCAGGCTGGTGCGGCTCTCGCCGAGCCCGTCGCTGCCGAGGTACTCGCCGCGGCCGAGCGCCCAGGTCCGCCAGTAGTCGCCGCCGCTGAGCGTCTTGCCGAACTCGCCGTAGACCCCGCCGTACGACAGCACCTGGTGATCGCCGGCGGCGTCGAGCGGGGTCCGGCCGTTGGTCATCGCTCCGCCGAACACGCCGAGGCCCACGTCGAACGTGGTCGGCTCGGGCGACAGCGACGCCCAGTGGATGCCGATCGACGCCTCGGCGCCGCTGAGCAGCCCGTAGTCCGAGTCGGCGCCGATCGCGCCGATGTCGATGCGCATCGGCGCCATCAACCGGGGCCCGCGGTGGCGGCGGTAGCGCCGCTGTGGCGGCGGCACCGGATGGATCTCGGCGCCGCCCTGGACGACGACCGAGCCCTCGACGCCCGCGTGCGCGACGGTCACGACCGAGGCGACGGGCGCGACGGTCGCGAGGGACACCAGCACGACGGCTACCACGGTTCGATTCACAGCATGCTCCTGCGCAGACGGACGGCCCGATGAGCGTACGCCGAAACCGGCGGCGCCGGGTCCGCGGCCGTGGTGCGCTGTGACGGCGACGACACCGCGGCCCGGTGGTAGAACCCGGCCATGGAGCCGACGACATCGACGCCCGAGGTCCTGCGCCCGCGGGGGCCCTTGATCGCGCTGGGCCTGGCGGGCGCGGCCCTGGCGCTGGCCGTGATCACCACCGTGGTCGTGCTGACTCGCCACGCGCCGACGCCGTCGACGCCGACCGCGCCGGCCGTGCCGCCGCCGGTGGCCGGGGCCATCCGCCCGCTGCTCGAGACCCGGACCACGACCGACGCGCTCCTGGCCACGATGGCCGGGACGCCGTTCACCGACGCGACCGGGCGCGTGGTCGCGACCGACGCGGCGGCGCTGGGCCTGGCGCCCGGCGACGTGATCGTCAGCGTCGGGGGCCGGCCCGCGCGCCGCGCCGCCGCGGTGACCTTCGCGCTGCGCACGCTGGTGCGCGAGCAGGCCCCGGCGCTGCTGTTCGAGATCGAGCGCGGCGGCGCCCCGGCGGTGGTGCGGGTCGCGGTCGCCGGCGATCTGGTCAAGCTGTCGCTCGACATGCGCCGGCCGCGGCCCGCGGCATCGGCGCCGGCCGCGCCGGGCGCGCCCGGGCTCGATCTCGACGATCTGGCCGCGGGCATCACCAAGCTCGACGACGAGCACTACCAGATCACCCGCGCCGCCATCGACGCGGTCGTCGCCGACCCGATGACGCTGGCCCGGGGCGGGCGGGTCGTGCCGTCGGTCAAGAACGGCACCCCCGACGGGCTCAAGCTCTACGCGATCCGCCCCGGCTCGCTGCTGGCGCTGCTCGGGTTCGTCAACGGTGACACCGTCCACCGCGTCAACGGCGACGCGGTCGACTCGATGGACCGAGCGCTGGACGTCTACGCGAAGCTGCGGGTCGCCGATAAGATCGAGTTCGAGCTGACCCGCCGCGGCCGCCCGGTAACGCTGGTCCTCGAGGTGCAGTAGCTACGCACGACCGCGGCGCGCGACCGCCGCGCACACGACCGCCGCGCACGACCGCGGCTCGCTACCACGAGCGGCGGGCGCGTCGACGCTGCCCGTACTCGGCGAAGCGGCGCCGGACGTTGTCGAGCTCGGCGTGGTCGAGCACGTGGGGCGGGCCGAGCTGCACGGCGTGCCAGTACTGGCTCGCCAGGGTCTCGATCTCCGCCGCCAGGCGCAGCGCCGACGGCAGATCGGCGCCGAGCGCGACCATGCCGTGGTTCGCGAGCAGGCAGGCGTTGCCGCCGCGCAGCGCCGCGACCGCGTTGGTCGCGAGCTGGGCGCTGCCGAAGGTCGCGTACTCGGCGCACGGGATCTCATCGCCGCCGGCCCGGACCACCATGTAGTGGATCGCCGGGATCGGCCGGCGCTGGCACGAGATCGACGTGCAGAACAGCGAGTGCGTGTGGACGATCGCCTGCACGTCGGGGCGGGCGCCCAGCAGATCGCGGTGGAGCTGCCACTCGCTCGTGGGCGTGCGCTGCCCCGGCGTCATCGTGCCGTCCGGCTTGATCTCGACGAGGTCGTCGCCGATCAGGTCGCCGTAGGGCATGCCCGACGGCGTGACCAGCAGGCCGGCGGGGCTGCGCACGCTGACGTTGCCGGACATGCCGGGGGTCAGGCCGAGCTCGCTCATCCGCTGGGCCGTGCGCACCAGCTCGTCGCGGAGCCGCATCGTCATGCGCGGACGTGCTCCGGGAACAGCGCGGCCAGGCCGGCGGCCGACGCCGCGGTGGTGCCGCGCTCGGTGATCAGCCCGGTGACCAGGCGCCGCGGCGTGACGTCGAAGGCGGGGTTGGCGACCGGGCTGCCCGGCGGCACCGCCTCGACCCGGGCCGGGCGGCCGTCGGGGCCGCGGCCAGCGACGAAGCGGACCTCGTCGCCGTCGCGCTCCTCGATCGGGATCTCGTCGGGCTCGCCCACGGTCCAGTCGATGCTGGGCGACGGCAGCGCCACGTAGAACGGCACGCCGCAGTCGTGGGCCGCGAGCGCCTTGAGGTAGGTGCCGATCTTGTTGCAGACGTCGCCGTTCCTGGTCGTGCGATCGGTGCCGACGATGCACAGGTCGACCAGGCCGCGCTGCATCAGGTGGCCGCCGGCGTTGTCGGCGATGACCGTGTGCGGCACGCCGTGCTGCGCCAGCTCCCAGGCCGTCAACATGCCCTGGTTGCGCGGGCGGGTCTCCTCGACCCAGACCTCGACCGCGAGCCCGGCCTCGTGGGCCTTGTAGATCGGCGCGAGCGCCGTGCCCCAGTCGACCGTGGCCAGCCAGCCCGCGTTGCAGTGCGTGAGCACCCGCACCGGCTGTCCGGGGCGGCGCGCGGCCGCGGCCCGGAGCAGCGCCTCGCCGTGGCCGCCGATCGCCTCGCACTGGGCGACGTCCTCGTCGGCGATCCGCGCGGCGGCGGTGAACGCGGCCGCGGTCCGGTCGGCGGCCGGCACCGGCGCCAGCTCGGCGCGCATCCGGTCGAGCGCCCAGCGCAGGTTGATCGCGGTCGGTCGCGCCGCCGCCAGCCGCGCGTGGGCGTCGGCGAGCGCCGCGTCGCTGGGGTCGGCCAGGAGCGCCAGCGCCACGCCGTAGGCCGCGGCCGCGCCGATCAGCGGCGCGCCCCGGACCCGCATGTCGCGGATCGCGGCGACGGCCTGGTCGAGCGTGTCGAGGCGCAGCCACGCGATCGCGTACGGCAGCGCCGCCTGGTCGAGCACCATGACCGCGCGGCCGTCGTCGGTCGGCTCGATCGTCCGCCGCCAGCGGCCCTCAACCTTCATCTTCGGTGAACCCGCACAGGGAGAAGACCGGGCAGTGCCGCTCGAGGCGGGCCCGGCCGGGCAGATCGAGCAGGTCGATCACGAACGCGCACTCGACGACCTTGGCGCCGACCCGCTCGAGCAGCGCCAGCGCCGCGCCGGCGGTGCCGCCGGTCGCGAGCAGGTCGTCGACGACCACCACCCGCTCGCCGGCGGCGACGCCGTCGACGTGGACCTCGACGCGGTTGGTCCCGTACTCGAGATCGTAGTCGTGGCCGATCGCCGCGTGCGGCAGCTTGCCCGGCTTGCGCATCGGCACCAACCCGACGCCGAGCGCGTGGGCGATCGGCGCGCCGAAGATGAAGCCGCGGGCCTCGATCGCCACGACCTTGTCGACCTTGCCGCGGTAGCGCTCGGCCAGGGTGGTCGTGACGTAGTGGAACCCGGCCGGGTCGGCCAGCAGCGGGGTGATGTCGCGGAACCGGATGCCCGGCTTCGGGAAGTCGGGGACGGTGCGGATGAGCGCCTTGAGGTTCACGCCGCACCGCCCGCGCGCAGCACCCGGCCGGCGACCGCGTCGAGGCGCGCCATGACCTCGGGGTCGCGGGCCTCGGGCGCGGTCAGGATCGCGAACTCGAGCGCGCGGTCGCAGCCGTGCGGACACGGACCGGCGCCGTGGCCGAGCCGCGGGATGACCTGCTGCAGCAGCCGGCGCGCGTTGTGCGCGTTGGTCTTCATGACGGCGATGACGTCGCTGACCTGGACGTGATCGTGATCGGGGTGCCAGCAGTCGAAGTCGGTCACCATCGCGACGGTGGCGTAACACAGCTCGGCTTCGCGGGCGAGCTTGGCCTCGGGCATGTTGGTCATGCCGATCACGTCGGCGCCGAAGCCGATGTGCAGCTGCGACTCGGCGAGGCTCGAGAACTGCGGCCCCTCCATGACGACGTAGGTGCCGCCGTCCTGCATCGGCAGGTCGAGGTCGCGGGCGACGCCGACCAGGTGGCCGCGGACCCGCGCGCAGGTGGGGTGCGCCATCGACACGTGCGCGACCAGGCCGGTGCCGAAGAAGGTCTTCGGCCGGCGGAGCGTGCGATCGATGAACTGATCGACGAACACGAACGTGCCCGGCGGCAGGTTCGCGCGCAGCGACCCGACCGCGCTGACCGAGATCACCGAGGTCACGCCGGCGCGCTTGAGCGCGTCGATGTTGGCGGCGAAGTTGATCTCGTGCGGCGGGATCCGGTGGCCCCGGCCGTGGCGCGGCAGGAACACGATCGGCTGGTCGCCCAGCCGGCCGAACAAGAGCTCGTCCGACGGCGCGCCGAACGGCGAGTCGACCTTGACCCACCGCTGGTCGGTGAGCCCGTCGAGGTCGTAGAGGCCAGTTCCGCCAACGATGCCAATGGCGCCAGGGGGGGACATCGGGGCAAGGGGTACCACAGAATCGTCATTGTCTCGGCCGGGGGACCTCTGCTATCCACCCGGGATGGCGGCGACGAGCACGGACGCGATCCCGACGAAGCAGACCCAGAAGCGACGGGGCTACTGGCGCCCGCAGGTGCTGGCCTACGGGCCCCACCTCGCGCAGCTGGTCATCACCCGGCGCTGCAACCTGACCTGCGGCTACTGCAACGAGTACGACGAGGTCTCGCCGCCGGTGCCGACCGAGGTGCTCAAGCAGCGCATCGACAAGCTCGCCAGCTTCGGGACCTGGTTCCTCGAGTTCAGCGGCGGCGAGACGCTCCTGCACCCCGACCTGATCGAGCTGGTCGCCTACGGCGCGCGCTACAAGTTCTTCGAGCGGTGGATCATCACCAACGGCTACCTGCTCAGCCCCGAGATCGTCATGCAGCTCAACGACGCCGGGCTGACCCACCTGCAGATCAGCGTCGACGGCGTCACGCCCAACAAGACCACCGTCAAGACCCTCAAGCCGCTGCGCAAGAAGATCGAGCACCTGCAGAAGCACGCCAAGTTCACCGTCCAGATCAACGCGGCGATCGGCGCCGGCAACGACGAGGAGGTGCTCGAGGTGATGCAGTTCGCGCGCGAGGCCGGCTTCCGCCCGCGCGCCTCGGTGCTCCACGACGGCACCGGCGCGATGGCGCTCGACGAGCGCGGCCGCGAGATCCTCGACAAGGTCGCGGCGGCGGTGGGCAAGCGGTTCTCCGAGTCGGGCGACTACCGCGCGAAGCTCATGGCGACGGGCGCGGCCGACTACAAGTGCCGGGCCGGCTCGCGCTACCTCTACGTCGACGAGTTCGGCGACGTGAACTGGTGCTCGCAGACCCGCGGCGTCTTCAAGAAGGCGCTGCTCGACTACACCTGGGACGACCTCAAGGGTCAGTTCTACACCCGCAAGACCTGCGCGCCGACCTGCACGCTCGGCTGCGTCCGGACCGCCAGCCGCCTCGACGAGTGGCGGGCCCAGGATCGCGAGTTCGTCGCGCCGCCGCCCGCGCCCGACGTGCCGGTCGACGCCCTGGTCCGGCGGTGAGACCCAAGGAGGGCGCTTCGAAGGGGAGCGTCAGGGCGTGGCAGGGGCGCGGGTGACGGTGTAGCCGCGCGCGGCCAGGAGCGCGGGCAGGCCGCCGTCGCCGAGGAGGTGCGAGAGGCCGACCGCGACGAAGCCGCCGTCGGTGGCCAGGTAGCGCTCGAGCTGCGGCAGCCACGTCGCGTTGCGCGCGGTGATGAGCGCGCCGGCGCCGGCGACATTCAGGTGCCGCGCCATGCGGTCGGCCTGGCCGGCCTCGTACGAGGCGCGCATCGCCGCCAGGTCGCAGCGCATCGTCGCGCGCGCGTGCAGCGCCTCGCTCAGATCGGTCAGGGTGACGGCGTCGGCGACGGTCGTGAGCTGCGCCTGCCAGGTCTCGAGCGCGTCGATCGGTCGGCCCAGCGCGTGGGCGCGCTCGGCCAGCGCCACGTCCATGGTCGGCGCCGGCCCCGGCGCGACCCGGGCGGTCACCATCGACATCGCATACCACGGCCGCGCGCGCCGCAGCGCCTCGGGCTTGATCACCCCGCGCAAGAGCTCGCTCAGCTCCCACCAGTCGTCGACCGGCAGCAGCACGTCGAGGCCCTTGCCCCGGGGCAGGGTCGCCAGGTCGTGGATCAGCTCGGGATCGGGCTCGGCGTCGCCCAGCTCCGAGGCGAACCGCGGCGCGGCGGCCAGCGCGGTCCAGGCCGCGTCGGGGACGCTCGCGGCGCCGGCGTTGTGGATCGTGCCGAAGAGCCACAGCACCGGGCCGTCGTCGCGCTGCGCGCGCCACAGGAACGGGGCGTCCAGCGGCAGCGGCACCTGCGGGCACGGCCGCGGGCGGGCGCAGGCGCTCGCGAGGGTGACCGCGACCGCGAGCGCGACGCGGACGAGGGCCGAGGTCGGGGCGCGCGCCATCGCGCCGAGTATCACCCGGGCCCGGCCGCGCCGGCAGCGAAGCGCAGCCGTCGACCTCCCCGCCGACCCGTGGCACCATCCCGCGCATGCGCGCGTCCGGCCTGCTGTTCGCCTCGCTCCTGACCGCCGGTGCCTGCACCTCGGTCGACGTCCCCGACGATCGCCCCGGGGCGCCGCCGGTCCACAGCTACCGGCAGGTGGCGGAGCTCGACCTGGCCGCGCGCGGGCCCGTCGACGTGGTCTGGGACGAGGCGCTCGATCGGCCGCGCCAGGTCGTGGGCGAGTTCGCGGTGACCGGCCCGACCGAGGCGGCGGCGCGCGGGTTCCTGCGCGCCCACGCGGCGCTGTTCCAGCTCGCCCGCGACGGCCGCGACCTGACGCTGGCCACGACGCGCCAGGGCCTGGCCGGGACCTACCTGCGGTTCCAGCAGGTCGTCGGTGATCTGCCGGTGTTCGATCATCAGGTGGTCGTGGCGCTGTCGGCCGCGGGCGACCGCGTGCGGGCCGTCACGCTCGGCCACGCGCCGGTGACGCTGCCGCCGCCCGGCGCGGACGTGGGCGCCGCCGCCGCGCTGGCCACCGCCCGGGCCGCGGTCGGCGCGCCGGTCGAGGTGGCCGCGCCGACGACGCTGGCGGGCGTCACCGTCGACGGTCCCGCGCCGCGCCGCGCGTACCGGGTCACCCTGGTGACCGCGCGCGCGACCTGGGACGTCGGCGTCGACGCCGGCACCGGCGCGGTGCTGTGGCAGCGCGATCGCACCGTCACCGTCAACGGCACCGGCCTGGTGTTCGACGCCAACGCGGTGTCGTCGACCGGCATGACCGCGCTGACCGACAACAACGACGCCACGTCGGCGGCGCTCGACGCCGCGCGCGTCACGGTGACGCTGCCCAACCTCGACGGCAGCGGCGTCCTGCGCGGCACCTACGCCGACGCCCGGCCGACCAACATCAACCAGCGGGCCCAGAGCGCGACGCACGTCTTCAACTACGACCGCGCCGACAACCGCTTCGAGGAGGTGGTCACCTACTACCACCTCGATCGCGCGCAGGCCCGGATCCAGGCGCTCGGCTTCACGATGGTGAACAACCGGGTCCAGATCGCGGTGGTCAACGACGGCAACCAGGACAACTCGTTCTACAGCCCCGGCACCCGGCAGCTGTCGTTCGGGGCCGGCGGCGTCGACGACGCCGAGGACGGCGACATCGTGCTGCACGAGTACGGCCACTCGATCCAGGACAACCAGGTCCCGGGCTGGGGCGGCGGCAACCAGAGCGCGATGGGCGAGGGCTTCGGCGACTACCTGGCCGGCTCGTTCATGGCGACGCTGGCGCCGGCCGCCGGTCACCCGCAGCTGGCCGATCCGGCCTGCGTCGGTGACTGGGACGCGGTCTCGTACGACAACCGGACGCCGAAGTGCCTGCGGCGGCTCGACGAGCCCAAGCACTACCCCGAGGCCGCGACCGGCGAGGTCCACGACGACGGCGAGATGTGGTCGGCGGCGCTGTGGCGCGCGCGCACCGCGGTCGGCGCCGACGTCGCCGATCGGATCGTGATCGAGGCCCACGAGCTGCTGGGCACGTCGGCGACGTTCGATCAGGCCGCGAGCGCGGTGCTCGCCGCCGATCAGATGGTGTTCGCCGGCGCCCACGTGCCGATGGTGCGGCGCGCGCTCTACCGGCACGGCGTGCTGCGGACGCCGCTGACCGGCCCCGGCTTCCCGACCGTGACGATGATGCAGACCGTCGACGTCGGCAACCCGGTGACCGGCGGCCAGTACGCCAACAACCTCGACGACACCCAGACCGTGACCCTGGCCGGCGCGACCGCGGTGCGGGTCCACTTCGTCTCGGTCGACACCGAGCTCGACACCGGCTGCCTCGCCGGCGCGTGCGACAACATCTACCTGTCCGACGCCGCCGGCGACCTCTACCAGATCGTGAGCGGCGTGCAGACCAACCTGACCAGCGTCCAGATCCCCGGCGACACCGTCGTGGTCCGGCTGGTCACCGACGGCTCCGTGACCCGCGCCGGCTACCGCATCGACCGCATCGAGGCCCTGGGCGGCATGCAGGCCATCGACGCCGCGCAGCCGATCGACGCCGCGCCGGCGATCGACGCGCCGCAGCCGATCGACGCGGCGCAGCCGGTCGACGCGGCGCAGCCGATCGACGCCGCCTCCGGCGACGACGGCGGCGCCGGCATCGACGCCGGGGCCGGGCCCGACGCCACCGATCCCGGCAAGGGCGACGAGAGCGGCGGCTGCTGCCAGACCGGCGCGGGCACGCCGCCGGCGTCGACGGTGCTCGGCCTGGCGCTGGTGCTCGGCTGGCTGCGCCGTCGGCGTCGCTGACCCGCGCGTCGCGGGCGCCGGGCTGCGGTCGACCGGCGCTTGCCGCGTCGGACGTACGCTGCGCGCCCGTCGGGGGCACGCTGCGCGCCCGTCGGGGGCACGCTGCGCGCCCGTCGGGGGCACGCTGCGCGCCGTCGGGCGCACGCCGCGCACCTGTCGGGCGCACGCCGCGCACCTGTCGGGCGTACGCTGCGCGCCCGTCGGCGCGCGTCAGGCCCGCGCGTGCGGCTTGCGGAACAGGTGCAGCGCCAGGCGCTCGGGCGCGAACCGGCCGCGGTCGTCGGTGACGGTCTCGCCGGTGAAGCCGACGCGCCCCAGGACGCCGTCGCCGGTGCCCGCGGCCGAGGGCAGCTCGGGCACGCTCGTGAACACCAGCCGGTAGCCGGCGGCGTGGGCGGCGGCGACGACGCGCGGATCGTGGGCGCCGTGCGGGCACGACATCGACACCGGCGCCGCGCCGACGTGGCCGGCCAGCGCGGCGCGGGCGCCCCCGAGCTCGCCGTCGAGGTCGGGCGCCCGGGTCAGGGGCGTGTGGGTCTTGCCGTGGGCCCCGATCGCCACGAAGTGCCCGGCCAGGTTGCGCAGCTGATCGCCGGTGACCATGTACCGGACGCCGTCGTCGAGCACCGGCGCCAGCTCGGCCAGGAGCGGCGCGCGCGTCGCCGCCGTGAGCTGCTCGAGCTGCGCGATCACCGCGCGCACCGGCGCGAGGTCGGCGCGGTCGCCGAACGTCGGCGTGCGGGCGGGATCGCCGCCGGCGGCGCGCCACAGGGCGCCCGCGCGGGCCGCGTCGAGCCGGCCGCCGAGCCAGGCCCCGACCAGGCGCTCCTGGAAGAACGGCTCGTGGCGCCCGACCACGTCGGCGACCACGAACAACAGCGACGGCAGGCCAGCCCGGCGCAGGTGCGCGAGCGCGAACTCCTCGTTGTCGCTCCAGCCGTCGTCGAAGGTGATCAGCAGCGGCCGCGGCGGCAGGCGCGGCCCGCCGGCGCGGGCGGCGAGCACGTCGTCGAGGGCGACGACGTGGTAGTGGCGCTTGAAGAAGTCGAGGCACGCGGCGAAGAGGTCGTCGCGCAGGCTGTACTCGGGGTCGGCCGTGGCCCAGCGCGGATCGGCCGGCGCCAGCACGCGGTGGAACATGATCACCGTCAGCTGATCGCGGTTGCGGCGGCGGTGGTAGGCGTCGAGCGCGCCCGAGTAGTACAGGGCGCGCTGGACGGCCGACGACTTGGCGAGCTGGGCGAGGCGGGCGCGCGCGGTCACGGCCCAGTCGTACCGCACCGCCCGGGCGCGGTCCACGGTCCCGACCGACGACGGCTGCGCCCGATGGTTGACGCTTCGCCAGCGCCGGGCGAACAATGCACCGTGGCCGTGCCGCGGGTGTCCGCCGTGATTCCGACCTACAACCGGTCCGCCGACGTGCGGCTGGCGGTGGCGTCGGTGGTGGCCCAGACCTACCCGGCCGAGGCCCTCGAGATCGTCGTGGTCGACGACGGCGGCGCCGACGACACCGAGGCAGTGCTGGCCCGCGAGTTCGGCGACCGGGTCCGCTACCTGCGCAAGCCCAACGGCGGGGTGTCGGCGGCGCGCAACTTCGGCATGGCCGCCGCGACCGGCGAGCTCCTGGCCCTGCTCGACGACGACGACGAGTGGCGGCCGACCAAGATCGCGCGCCAGGTCGAGGTGCTGACCGCGCGACCCGAGGTCGGGATGGTGATCACCGACGTCGAGCGCATGGACGAGCGCCGGGTCGGCTTCGAGATCTTCCGGCGCCGCGAGTTCATCCCCGAGGACGGCTGGGTGCTGCCGCACGTGCTCCGCAACCCGGCGCTGGTGCCGGCCTCGGCGATGCTGCGCCGCGCGGTCTTCACCGCGACCGGCGGGTTCGACGCGGCGCTGCCGACCGCCGAGGATCTCGACTTCCACCTGCGCGTGGCGGTGCGGTTCCAGATCGCCGTGGTGACCGAACCGCTGACCCGGGCCATGCGCGGCCACCAGGGGCTGTCGGCCCAGGCCCGGACCAACCGCGACTACGTCGACGCGGTCGAGCGGTTCGTGCGCGCGCACGCCGACGCGATCGCGCCGCGGGATCGCGCCGCCGCGCTGTTCTGGGCCTACGCGCGCAACGCCCGCGGCCTCCTGGCCACCGGGACGCTCACCGAGGCGGCGCGGCTGGCGCTGTGGGCCGGGCTGCACGCGCGCGGGCCGGCCGAGGCCCGGGAGCTGGCCCGGCTGGGCGTGGTCATGTCGAAGAACGCGGTCGTGCGCGCGCGCCGCCGGCTGGGGGCCGCCTGATGGGCACGCGCGAGCGCGCCGCCGCGGTCCTGCACCGGCTCGGGGCGCTGGGCGTCGCCATGCGCGTGCGCGCGCTGGCCCCGGCGCGCTCGCTCGTGGTCGTCACGTACCACCACGTCTGCGACCCGGGCCCGGCCTACGCGTTCGATCCCGACGTGGCCGACGTGACGCCGGCGCAGTTCCGCCGCCAGCTCGCGCTCTTGACCCGGCACTTCAACGTGATCGATCTGGCGACCCTCGCCGGCGGGCTCGACGGCGGCGCGCTGCCGCCCAACCCGTGCCTGATCACCTTCGACGACGGCTACCGCTCGAACCTGACCGAGGCGCTGCCGGCGCTGCGGGCGGCCGGCGTCCCCGCGACCTTCTTCATCGCCACCGGCTTCACCACCCAGCGCCGCATGTACTGGTGGGATCGCATCGCGTACCTGGTCCGTCACGCCACCCGCCCGCGCGTGAGCCTGACCTACCCGCGCGCGCTCACGCTCGATCTGGCCGCGCCCGCGGTCGGCCGCGCGGCGCTGGTCAAGCTGGTCAAGAACACCGATGGCCTCGACCTCGAGCGGTTCCTGACCGAGCTCGCGGCCGCGGCCGGGGTGCCGTGGGACGCCGCGCGCGAGCGGGCCCTGGCCGACGAGCTGATCATGACCTGGGACGAGGTCCGGACGCTGGCCGCGGCCGGGATGACGATCGAGTCGCACACCCGCGACCACCGCGTGCTCGAGACCCTGCCGGCCGAGGCGCTGGCGGACGATCTGCGCGGCGCCCGCGCCGAGCTGGCGCGTGAGCTCGGCGTCACCAGCCGCGCGATCGCGTACCCGGTCGGGCGCACGATCGCGCGCTACCCGGCCGTGCGCGCCGCCGTGGCCGACGCCGGCTACCAGCTCGGCTTCACCAACGCCAGCGGGCTGGTCGATCTGCGCCGCCGGGCGCGCCTCGATCGCCTCGACCTGGCGCGGATCGCGGTCGACCGCGATCTGTCCGACGCGATGTTCCTGGCCCAGCTGGCGGTGCCAGGGTTCGCCTACTCGCGCACCCCCGAGAACGTATGAGCACCAAGGACGACCTCCTCGCCGCCTACCACCACCTCCGCAGCGGCGACGTCCGCGCCGCGCTGGTCGAGCTCGACCTGCCGACCCGCACCGCCGCCGCGCGCGCGCGCGCCGAGCAGGTCGTCCGCCGCGCCTGGATGAAGTACGCGCTGCGCACCGTGCGCCAGAACGACGCCCACGACCGGCTCGACCTCGCCTACAAGATGCCGGACCCCTGGCACATGGCCTCGGCCCAGGAGCAGGCGCGGTTCGCCGAGACCAACGCGATCATCGCGCGCGAGCTGGGTGACCACCACGAGACGCTGCTCGAGATCGGCTGCGGCGAGGGCCACCAGACCGAGCACCTGATGGCGCTGGCCGACCGCGTGACCGGGCTCGACGTGTCGGCCACCGCGGTCGAGCGCGCGCGCGCGCGCCTGCCCGACGCCGAGTTCGCGGTCGGCGACATCTACGCCCAGCCCTGGGCCGAGGAGCGCGGCCGCTTCGATCTGGTGACCGCGTGCGAGGTCATCTACTACATGAGCGACATGCCCGGCTTCCTGCGCACGATCGACCGGCTCGGCCGCGAGTGCCTGGTCACCTACTTCGCGCCGGCGGCGCGCAAGGTCGCGGTCCACGTCGACGCGATGCCCGGCGTCGAGCAGACCCGGTTCCGCTACCAGGACGTCGAGTGGGTGGCGGCGTGGTGGCCGGGCGCGGCCCAGCGCAGCGCCTGACGTAGGGCCCACGCGTGAACAACTCGGTCGGTCTCGCGGCCGATCCATCCCGGCTGGCTGCGTTGCCGGCTCCGGTCCTCGGGTCACGTCCAACGGGGACGCTCCCCTCCGGTCCTCGCCGTCGCCTTGCCATCCGGGCGCCTCGTCCGCGATCCTCGATCGACTTGTTCACGCGCGGGCCCTTACAGAGGGTTCGTCGCCGAACCCAGGCAGGTGCAGGGGTGCGCCGCAGTCCGAGGTCTCGTCCAGCCCAGGTCGGCGTCTCGAGGGGCAAGCCCCGATGGGGCCCCCACCCAGGACCACCCAGGACGCGAAACTCCCGGCGCGGGGACCGGTGCTCGACCGAAAAGACTCACGAGCGCTGACTTCCAGCGGGCCGTGCGCCGAACCCAGGCAGGTGCAGGGGGCCTCGGCGGTCCGCGGTCACGCCCGGATCACGTCGGCACCGCCCGGGGCCAGCTCCGCCGAACCGGCCACCCGCGACGCGAGCCGCCCGGCGCGGGGACCGGTCCTCGACCGAAGCGGCGACGAGCGCCGCGCCGCGCGCTACTGGTAGAGGTAGACGATGAAGCCGATCGGCACGGTCAGGCCGGCGCCGACGAACCACTTGCCGCGCCCGCGCAGGCCGCGGTCGCCCTTCATCATGGTCATGCCGGTCAGCGCCAGGAAGATCAGCGCGACCGCGAACAGATCGGCGACGTAGGTCCAGACGCCCTTGAGGTTGTTCAGGTGCAGCGCGTTGAGCTCGAACAGCACCGCGCGCCGGGTGATCGTCTTGAGCGTGCCCCGGCCGGTGGTCACGTCGAGCCGGGCCTCCTGGCCGTCGCCCAGGAAGATCCGCAGCTCGCGCTCGGTCTCGAGGAAGTGGCCGCGCACGGCGGCGCGATCGAGGCGGAGGCGCGCGACCGCGGTCGCCTCGAGCTCGGCCGGCGGGCCCGGCGGCAGCGGCCCGATGTCGAACGAGCGCTGCGTGAACCGGTAGTTCGGGTTCCAGTCCTCGATGTGGTTGACCGCCAGGCCCGACACGCCGTACGCGATGATCAGCGCGACCGCGACGTAGCCGACGTCGCGGTGGAGGATGCGGAACCACTTCCGCCACATCACGCGCGCCACGCGCGTCACATCTTGTCGCGGATGAGCGCGCCGGTGCCGTCGAGGCGGACCACCGTGATCGGCGCGGTCACGCTGGCCGGGTCGAAGGTCTCGCCCTTCTCCTCGGCCTGGTACTTGGCGTAGTCGACGCTGTCCTCGAGCGACATCTCGGTCACCGCGACCACGCCCTCGGCCACCGCGTGCTTGCCCTTGGCGTCCATCGGGAAGACCATCTCGCCGTCGACGACCTTGAAGCGCAGCTTCTCGCCGGGCGCGGCGCCGGCCATCTCGAACCAGCAGCCGCGCTTGGGGCACACGTCGACGATCATGCCCTCGGCCCGCACGGTCTTGCCGGCGAAGGCCTTGGGGTCGGCGAGGATGCTGGCGATCGGGGTCGACTCGCCCAGCTTGACGCCAGCGCCGAACGCCTGGCCGTCGGCGGTCGCGACCGCGGTGCCCTCGGGCTTGGCGGCGGCGGCGGCGGTGTCGGCCGGCTTGGCGGCGGCGGTCGGCGCGGCGCCGGTCTTGGGGCCCTTGTCACAGCCGGCGGCGGCGACGAGGAGCGCGAACGCGAGCAACGAAGATGGACGGATCATCATGAGGGGGCCTCGACGGGTGGTCGCGCGCAGTCTGCGTCGAGGGCCGCCGCCTGTCAACGCGGCGGTCGGCCGCAGCGCCGCGTCATTCGGGCGGCTTGACGCGGGCGGTCGCGGGCGGTAGCTCGGCGCGCTTGCCGCCCAGCGCCTTGGCCTCGCGCTTGGTCCGGCGGCGCGCGTCCTTGGCGCTCTCGCCCGGCAGGCGGGTCTCGATGTCGACGCCGCCGAACATGATGAGCCCGGTGATCCGCAAGACCGGGCGCTCGGGGTCCGGCGACGCCGGGGCCCGGTGGACCTCGCCGAAGCCGCCGAACAGCGCGGTCGCGTCGGACTCGACCGCCAGCCACGGCGGCACGATGATCGTCATGCCGCCGAACAGGCACCGGATCCGCAGCTCGGTCACCCCGGGCGCGAGGTTGGCCTCGCGGAAGTCGAGCTCGGATCCGCCGAACATGGTCACGGCGGTGACCTGGCGGGCCGGGGTCCAGGTGCCGCCCTTGTCGACGCCGCCGAACACCGCGATCACGCGACCGCGCGCGGGCCAGGCGCCGCCAGCGGGTGTGGTCGGGGACGGCACGAGGGCGGTCGTGGTGGTCGACGCCGGCAGATCGGCGATCAGCGCGTCGAGCGCGGCCACGGTCTCGGCCCGCTGGGCCAGCTCGAGCCGGCGCTCGAGCTCGTCGACGTCGAGCGCGTCGGCGCTGAACTGGTCGGTCAGGACCGCGATCACCTGATCGCGGCGATCGCGCAGCGCGATCAACGGCCCGGGCGCGTCGCTCATGGCGCGAGCATACCGGGCGCCGGCCCGGGCGCCAGCGCGGCCCAGCGGGTCGCGGTGTCGTGGGCCAGGCGCGCCAGATCGACGCCGAGGGTCGCCGCCAGCGCCAGCTCGCGCTGGTAGCTGGTCGCCAGCGGCTCGGGGTCGTCGCTGCCGAGCACGCACCGGACGCCGGCCCGCTGCAGCGCCGCCAGCGGCGTGGCGCCGTGGGCGGCCTCGAGCGCCGCCACCGCCGACGGGATCAGCAGCAGGTTCGAGGTCGGGCACACCTCGAGCGTCACGCCGGCGTCGATCACCTGCGCGAGCACCGCCGGATCGTCGAGCGCGCGCACGCCGTGGCCGATCGCCTGGGGCGCTAGCGCCAGCGTGCGCGCGACCGAGTCGGCGCCGGCGAACTCGCCGGCGTGGATCGTCAGGTCGGGCAGGTCGGGGCGGAGCTGCTCGATGATCGCCACCAGCGCCGCCGGCATCGGCTCGCGATCGTCGCCGCCGACGATGCCGAGCACGTCGAGCCCGACCAGCGCCGCCGCGTGCTCGCGCACCATCGCCGCCAGCGCCTGGTAGTGGGGCGCGCTCTCGAACGTGCGCGACAGGCCCAGCCGCAGCAGGATCGGCACGCCGGTGGCCGCGACCACGCGCGCGCGCGCGGCGATCACCGCCGCCAGGATCGGGCTGGCGTAGCGGCTGGCGAACTCGACCGGCGCCACCTCGCGCCAGGCCCGGCGCTCGTGCTCGATCAGGGTGCGCGCCATCGAGAACAGGCTCAGGCGCAGCTCGCACCCGGCGGCGTCGGCCGCGGCCTCGTCCATCGCCCGCTCGGCCAGGGCCGCGATCGCCGGCACGCTGACGTAGGCGGCCCGGCTCGCGACGATGCAGCCGTAGAACGCCGACGGATCGTCGGACGGCGCGGTCACCGTCACCGCCGCGGCCAGCTCGGCCTCGGTGCGGAAGCGCCCGGCGGCGTCGTCGTAGAAGGTCGGGCTGCGCAGATCGAACTGGCGCGCGATCGCGGCCAGGGCCGCCGCGCTGTGCGAGCCCTCGAGGTGACGGTGGAGATCGAGTTGCACGGCGCTGGTGTACCGCACTGACGTCGGGCGGGTAGCGCCGCCTGGTGTTTGTCGGCGCCGGGCCGGCGCCGGGCCGGCGCCCGATCGCGTATGGTGCGCGCGATGGCGAGCCGCGCTGACCTGAAGCGAGCGCTCCTGGCCGCGGCCGAGGCCGCCCTGGCGACCGCGCGCGCGGCCCACGCCGCCGCGGTCGAGGGCGCGACCCACGCCGAGGCCCGGGCCGAGAACGACAAGGACACGCGCGGCCTCGAGCAGTCGTACCTGGCCCGCGGCCACGCCGCCCGGGTCCAGGAGATCGAGGCGGCGTTGCCGGCGCTGGCGGCGCTGTCGGTCGGCCGCGCGCCGAGCCAGGTGGCGCTGGGCGCGATCGTGACGGTCGACGACGACGGCGCGACCGTGCGCTACTACCTGGCGCCGTGGGGCGGCGGGGTCACGGTCGGCGGCGACGTGGCGGTCGTGACGCCGCAGTCGCCGATCGGCCGGGCGCTGCTGGGCCGGGCCGCCGGCGACCTGGTCGAGATCCGGCGCCCCGGCGGCGTGCGCGAGGTCGAGGTCACGCGCATCGACTAGTACCTCGCCACAGGGAATCTGATCGGTTGAGGACGCCGATCCATCGCCGATCGCTGCGTTGCAACTCCTCGAGTTCCAACGAGGGGCCCGTCGTCGTTGCGCCTTGCGCTCGGCGCGCCTCGGCGCCCGCAACCAATCATCTCCCCTGTGGCGAGGTACTAGCGCGCGGTCGCGTCCGCGCGGCCGGGTGTCAGCGGTGTCAGCCGATCGGGCGTTCGGGTGGGTGTCAGTCCGGTCGGTCGCGTCAGCGCGGCCCGACGCCCGCGTCGCCGGCCACGGCCTCGTCCTTGGTCGCCTCCTTGTACCCGGCCTCGACGCCCCGCTTGACCTTCTCGACCACCGGCTTGGCCTTCTCGCTCACGCCCTCGCGCATGTCCTTGGCCTCGCTGGTCGACCAGATCGCCGACACGTGTCCGAAGAACGTGCGCTTGCCCAGCTTCACGGTGGCGCCCATGAAGATGAGCACGCCCACCAAGATCAAGGTGACGACGGAGCGGATCACGCCGTCAGCCTAACGCGGCCTCGGCCGTGGTGCGAGCCGGCTGCAGGCTGCGGCCCGCATGCGGGCGCTGGCCTGCACCTCGGCGGCACCGGCGCCGCGCGGTTCCGCGGAGTTGCGCCGCTGCCGGGGAGGCACGGCGCCTGCAACTGCCTGCCTGCGATGGACACCGCCCGCACCAGCTCGCCCTCGCACTCCGCCGCGCTCGCCCCGTCGCCGTCGCCGTCGCCGCGGGTCGAGCACCTCGCCCGGGGCACCAGCCCGCCGGCCGCCGGCCGGACCCGCCTGAGCCCCAGCGTGCCGACGGCGATGGCGACCACCTTCGCGCTCCGGGTCGTCAGCGGCCCCGACCTCGGCGGCGACGCCGTCGCGGTGACCGAGCCGCTGGCGATCGGGACCGCGGCGACCAACGGCCTGGTCCTGACCGACGCGCTGGTGTCGCGCTACCACTGCGAGCTGACCGCGACGCCGGCCGGCCTCTACCTGCGCGACCTCGGCTCGACCAACGGCACGCTGGTCGACGGCGTCCGGATCGAGGCGGCGTACGTGCGCCCCGGCTCGCGCATCGCGATCGGCGGCACCCAGCTCGCGGTCGAGGCCGGCGCCGACGAGATCGTCGAGGCCCTGCCGACCGCCGATCGGTTCGGCCGCGCGCTCGGGACCTCGCCAGCGATGCGCCGGGTGTTCTCGGTGATGGAGCGGGTCGCGCGGACCGACTCGACGATCCTGCTCGAGGGCGAGACCGGCACCGGCAAGACCCTGATGGCCAAGATGATGCACGAGCGCTCGGAGCGCGCGGCCGGGCCGTTCGTCGTGATCGACTGCAGCTCGATCCCGCCGACCTTGATCGAGAGCGAGCTGTTCGGACACGAGAAGGGCTCGTTCACCGGGGCCCACGCGGCCCGCGCCGGCGCGTTCGAGGCGGCCGCGGGCGGGACGCTGTTCCTCGACGAGATCGGCGAGCTGCCGCTCGACATGCAGCCCAAGCTGCTGCGCGCGCTCGAGGAGCGCGTGATCAAGCGGGTCGGCTCGAACGAGCAGGTCCGGCTCGATCTGCGCCTGGTCGCGGCCACCAACCGCGACCTGCGCCAGGAGGTCAACCGGTCGAGCTTCCGCGCCGACCTGTACTACCGGCTCAACACCGTGCGCGTGAAGGTGCCGGCCCTGCGCGAGCGGCCCGAGGACATCCCGCTGCTGATCGCGAGCTTCTACCAGCTCTACGCCGGGCCGGGCGCGGCGCCGTCGGCGGCGCTCCTGACCGAGCTGATGCGCCGGCCGTGGCCCGGCAACGTGCGCGAGCTGCGCAGCGCGGTCGAGCGCGCCGTGCTCCTCGGCGAGGTCAGCGACGACGACGATCCGACGGTCGACGACGGCGGCGGGCCCGATCTGTCGGTGTCGTTCCGCGACGCCAAGGACGAGGCGGTCGCGCGCTTCGAGCGTCGGTACGTGCGCGACCTGCTCGGCGCGCACAAGGGCAACCTGTCGCGGGCGGCCCGGGCGGTGCGCATGGACCGCAACCACCTGCGCGATCTGGCCAAGCGCCACGACATCCCGATCCGGGTGTGAGCCGCGGCGGCGGCCGATCGCGCACGCGCGCGGCGCGGCTCGTCCGACCGGCGGCGTCACGGGCAGTCGTCGCGCACGCTCTCGCTGACGTCGTCGCCGACCTGCACGAACCAGCCGTCGGGCAGGTAGTCGATCTGCGCGACGGCGTCGGCCGGGACCCGATCGGCCAGCGCCTGGGCCCAGACCGCGGCGAGCGGGCACCGCGGCTGCGGCCGCAGCGGCTCGTCGCAGACCTCGCGGGTGACGACGTAGGCCTCGACGCCGGCGGGCGTGACGTCGACGTAGACCATGCACGGGAGCTCGACCGGCACGCCCGCGGGCACGTGCGGGCGGGCCGAGCGCGACGGCGACCGGAACTGGTAGGTGGCGTCGAAGTCGGGCGCCAGCGTGAGATCGGCCAGGCCGCTCGCCGCGACCCCGTCGACGTCGAAGCCGACCAGCAGCGCGTCGGGCGCGAGCTGGACCGCGCGCGCGTGGGCCCGCGGCAGGTACGCGATCGCGTCGAAGCGCGCCGGGTCGAAGTCGGGCGCCGCGGTCGTGCTCGGCGCGGCGCTCGCCACCAGCGTGACCCCGGCCGGCGCCGCCGCCGAGGTCGGCGCGCGGCCCCCGGCGCCGCGCTGGCTGACCGCGAGCGCGATCACCGCGGCGACGACGACGGCGCTCGCGCCGACGATCCGGGCGCGGCGGCGACGGGCCGCGGTCGGCGGCGCCATGGGGTAGGTGTGGCCGTGGGCCAAGGACGACGACGACGGCGCGGCGGGCGCGGCCGGCTCCCGCGGCGGCGGCCACGCGCCGCCCGGCAGCCCGGCGGTGGCGGCGGCGAGCGCGGCGGCCATGGCCGCGGCCGACGGGAACCGATCGTCGGGGCGCTTGGCCAGGGCCCGCATGATCACCGCGGTCACCGCCGGCGGCAGGTCGGGGCGCAGGCGATCCGGCGGCGGCGGCATGACCTCGACCTGCGCGCGCAGCAGCTCGAACAGGTTGGCGCCCGCGAACGGGCGCTGGCCGGTCACGCACTCGTAGATCAGCGCGCCCAGCGCGTACAGATCGGTGCGCCCGTCGATGGCGCCGCCGGCGACCTGCTCGGGCGCCATGTAGTCGGGCGTGCCCAAGAGCGCGCCGGTCGCGGTGCGGGGCGAGTCGCCGCGCTGGAGCTGCGGCGCCAGCTTGGCGATGCCGAAGTCGAGCACCTTGGCGTGGCCGGCCGCGGTGACCAGCACGTTGTCGGGCTTGAGATCGCGGTGGACGATGCCGATCGCGTGCGCGGCCGCCAGCGCCGACAGCACCTCGGCCATCAGCGCCGCCACCGCCGCCACCGGCAGCGGCCGGCGCCGCACCAGCGCGCCCAGGGTCTCGCCGTCGACGAACTCCATGACGATGTACGGGCGGCCGTCGTCGAGCCAGGCCAGGTCGAGCACGCCGACGATGTGCTCGTGGCGCACCAGGTTGACCGCGCGGGCCTCGGCGAAGAACCGGTCGACCAGCTCGCGGTCGCGCGCGCACGCCTCCGACAGCACCTTGATCGCGACCCGGCTGCCGATCGCCGGCTGGACCGCGAGGTAGACCCGCCCCATGCCGCCCTCGCCGAGGACGCGGGCCAGGCGCCAGCGGCCGATCGTCAGGCCGAGCAACGTGTCCTTGCTGGTCGCCAGGACCGCGCCGTCGTCGCCGCAGTGCCCGCCGCTCGGCCACGACCGTCCGCATTCCGGACAGATGTGGCTCACGGCTCCTCGCCCGGCCACGCCACCGGCGGGCACGCCCGGCCCAGCGCGGCGGCGGCGGCGGCGGCGGCCTCGGCGTAGGCGCGGGCCGCGGCCGCGGCGCCCAGGCGGCGCGCGGTGCGGGCCCGGGTCCACCACACGAACACCGCGTCCTCGGGATCGGCGGTGTCGCGCCGCGCCTGCTCGATCACCGCGTCCCAGCCGACCTCGAGCTCGTCGGCGCACACCAGGAGCGCGAGATCGCGGGTCAGCGTCAGGAACGGGTTGTCGCCGAGATCGTCGACGCGCAGGCTGTCGAGCTCGCGCCGGGCCGCGGGCAGCTCGCCGGCGGTGGCGAGCAGGAGCGCGTACCACACCGACGCCACCACCGGCGGCGCCTCGCGGAAGCGCTCGCTGCCGATCCGGTGGGCGGCCTCGCTGGCGGCGAGCGCGCCGGCCAGGTCGCCGGCCCAGAAGCGCAACAGCGATAGATCGTACCAGCCCCACAGCTCGACCTGATCGAGCCCCATCCGGTTCGCGATCGCGATCGCGCGCTCGGCGTCGGCGGTGGCCGCGGCCGGGCGGTCGAGCTGGCGCCAGACGTTGACCCGGTTGAACAACCCGATCGCCAGGTGGAAGTGATCGCCGGCCAGGTCGCACTGCGCGATCGCGCGGTCGAGCACGGCCAGGCCCTCGTCGAGCTGGCCGAGCCGGCGCAGCACGCCGCCGAGCATCAGCCGCGAGCCGATCGCGGTCGCGTGATCGCCGAGCCGGTCGGCGGCGTCGATCGCCGCCGTGAGCAGCGCGCGGGCGTCGTCGAGGCGCTCCTGCCGGGCCCGGACCACGCCCAGCCAGTTGTCGAGCCGGGCCCGGACCGCGGCCGGCAGCCCCGCCGGCGCGGCGGCGGCGGCGTCCTCGATCAGGCGCGCCGACTCGCCCAGGCGCTCGGTGAAGTCGCACACCGCGCCGTCGGCGACCTGGAGATCGATCGCCGCGGCCGGGTCGCCGAGCGCCAGCGCCAGCTCGCGCGCCGCGCGCAGATCGGTCTGGGCCGCCTCGTAGTGGGTCAGCAGCCGGCGGGTGTGGCCGCGCGCGCCCAGCAGGCGCAGGCGCGCGGCCGGTGGTGGATCGTCGCCCAGCTGATCGAGCGCGAGCGTCAGCCAGCGCTCGGCCTCGAGCGGCGCGTGCCGGGCCTGGGCGTCGGCGGCGAGCCGCTCGGCCGCGCGCACCGCGGTCGCGGCGTCGCCGGCGCGGGCCGCGTGGAACGCCATGCGGGCCCAGGTCGCCGCGTCGTCGCCGCGCGCGCGTACGTGGGCCAGCGCCGCGGCGTGGACCGCGCGCGCGACCGGCGCCGGCGCGGTGTCGGCGATCGCGTCCTGCTCGGCCTCGCTGTGGAACCGCCAGCTCGCGCCGTGCGCCACCACGACGCCGGCGCGCGCGAGCTGGTCGAGCCCGACGCCGGGATCGATGCGGACCCCGGCCGCAGGCACCTGGGTGACGGCCTCGACCACGTCGTGCTCGAACTCGGCGCCGAGCAGCGCGATCGCGCGCGCCAGCTCGGCCAGCCCGGGGCCGAGGCCGGCGAGCTGGCGGGTCACGAACCACTGCACGCCCGGCGCCGGCGGCAGGAAGTCGAGCTCGTCGGCGGCGACGAACCACACCTCGCTGCCGGGATGGCGCCGGATCACGCCGGCCCGCCGCAGCTCGCGCGCGAGCGCGGTCAGCACGCCGGGGCTGCCGCCGCACCGCGCCGCCAGCCGCGCCACCAGGGCCTCGGGCACGCGCCGCGCGGGCGCGAGCGCGCGCCGCAGCAGCACCCGCGCGTCGGCGTCGTCGAGCGGCGCCAGGCGCTCGACGCTGACCCGGGCGCCGTCGAGCCAGGTCGGCCGCGCCGCGGCCAGCGCCTCGGTCGCGGTCGCCGCCAGCCACAGCGGTCCGGTCGCGGTGCGGGCCGCGACGCCGAGCGCGGTCATCAGCGCGTCGTCGATCCAGTGGGCGTCGTCGACGACGATCGCCAGCGGGCCCACGGTCAGGGCCGCGTCGATCGCCGCCCGGACCTCGGCGGTCAGCGGCAGCGCCGCGCTGGGGTCGGGCCCGGGCGCGATCGCGTCGAGCTGGGCCCGCAGCGCGCGCACCGCGGCCGCGGCGCCCGCGCCGAACGTGCGCGCGCCGGCCAGCCGGACCACCGCGGCCTCGGGGTGGGCGGCCGCCACGCGCGCCGCGAGCTCGTCGACCAGCCGGCTCTTGCCGGCGCCGGCCGCGCCGAGCGCGAGCCAGGTCGCCGGCGGCCCGTCGGTCAACGCCGCGGCCGCGCTGGCGAGCGCCGACGCCACCCGCGCGTCGGCCCCGAGCATCGGCCCGGTCGTCGCGGGCGCGGGCGCGGCGTCGACCTCGGGCCGCGGGCGCAGGCGCTGGCCGCCGTCGATCGTCTCGACCTGGCCGCCGTCGAGCTCCCGCGCCGCCGCGGCGGTCAGCAGCACGCCGCTCGCGGTCGAGGTCGGCAGCCACGCACCGGGCTGGTCGAGCGGCGGGCCGAACAGCATCGCGCGCCCGTCCTTGCCGCGGCGGACCACGAGCTGGGTCACGTGCACCGCGGTGCGCGCGCCCAGCTCGGCCAGGGTGGCCGCGGTCGCCAACGCCGCCGCCACCGGCGCCGGGCAGTCGTCCGGCACGAACGCCAGGATCGCGCGGCCCGGGGTCTGACGTGCGACCTGACCGCCGCGCGCGCGCACCAGCGCGTCGAGGTTGTGGGCGGTCGGCGCGCGCTCGACCGCGACCAGCGCCACGCTCGAGCGGTTGGCGACCGCGACCGGCGCGACGCCGGTGACGAGCTCGGCGCCGTCGATCGCGGCCAGCGCCGTCACCACCGCCGCCGCCGACGCGGGGCGCTGGGCCGGCGCCTTGGCCAGGCACGCGGCCAGCAGCTCGTCGAGCTGGGGCGGCACCGGCCGCACCGTCGACGCGCGCGGCGCGCGGAAGCTCAGGTGCCCGAGCTCGACCGCGGTGCGATCGCCGACGAACGGCGGCCGCGTGGTCACCGCCTCGAACCCGACCGCGCCCAGCCCGTACAGATCGGTCGCCGCCGACAGCGGCTCGCCGCGGACCTGCTCGGGCGCCATGTACAGCGTCGTGCCCCCGGCGGTCGCGGGCGCGCCGTCGTCGACGAGGCGTCGGGCCATGCCGAGATCGAGCAGGCGGACCGCGCCGTCGGCGGCCCGGACGATGTTGTCGGGCTTGAGATCGCCATGGACGACGCCGGCGGCGTGCGCGAGGGTGAGCGCGCCCGCGACGCCGCGCAGCCACGCCAGGGCCTCGTCGATCGCGAGCGGCCCCGCGGCGCGCGCCAGGTGGGCGCCCAGGGTCGTGCCGGCGACCAGCTCCATCGCCAGGTACGGGCGCCCATCGGGCAGGGCGCCGTCGGCGAACACCGTCGGCACCGCCGGCGGGCCGATCGTCCGCATCGCCGCGGCCTCGCGCGCGAAGCTGGCCACGACCTCGGGGCCGCCGGCGTGCGCGACCTTGATCGCGGCCTCCGCGCCGTCGTCGCGGCGGCCCCGCCACACCGCCGCCTGGCCGCCGCTGGCGATCAGCTCGGCGACGCGCCAGCCGGGCACCACCGGCGGCGCTGGCGGGGCGTCGTCCTCGTGCTCCTCGCGGGTCGGCTGCGCGCCGTCGGCCGGGCACGCCATGTCCCGGGCCAGCTTGCGGAAGCAGCGCGGGCACCTCACGCGGCCATGCTACCTGCGATCAGGCGGCGTCCGCGCACAGCGACGCGCAGCTCGCGTCACCCGGCGCGCCCTCGCCGGCGGCGTCATCGAGCATGGCGTCGGCACCGGCGTCGGGCGGCGTCGGCGCGTCGGGCGGGGCGGCGTCGATGCCGGCGTCGGGCGGCGTCGGCGCGTCGGGCGGTGTGGCGTCGATGCCGGCGTCGGGCGGCGTCGGCGCGTCGGGCGGGATGGCGTCGGCGCCGGCGTCGGACGGCAGCGGCGCGTCGGGCGGGGTGGCGTCGGCGCCGGCGTCGGACGGCAGCGGCGCGTCGGGCGGGGTGGCGTCGGCGCCGGCGTCGGGCGGCAGCGGCGCGTCAGGCCCGCCGTCGATGCCGGCGTCGAGCACCGGGCCGTCGACGCCGGCGTCGGTCGGCGGCGGCACGACCGGCGCGTCGGGCGGCGGCGGCAACCAGTTACCGGGCATCTCGAACGGCAGCATGCCGTTGGCGAGCGGCGACTCGCACGCCACCAGCCAGTCGACGTCGGTCGTCTGGCCCAGCGCCGACTCGAGCGCGAGCTGCGACGCGATCCGCCCGACGCCGAGGCCGGTGATCGCCATCGCCGCGCCGTTGGCCTTCCAGCTCGAGTAGTTGTGGTAGCGGTTGTTGTTGAGCGAGTTGCCGGCGTAGAGCCCGGCCCGGTACGGCGACGGTCCCGAGCCCAGGTGCGTGCTGGCCGCGGCCATGCGATCGCCCGGCGGCAGCGGCGCGACCTGCGCCTGGACGCTGTCGAGGCTGCCAGGGTTGGCGCGCTCGGGCGCGGTGAGCTCGAGCGGCGCGATCACCGCGCCG
This sequence comes from Myxococcales bacterium, assembly GCA_016717005.1. Taxonomy (NCBI): domain Bacteria; kingdom Pseudomonadati; phylum Myxococcota; class Myxococcia; order Myxococcales; species Myxococcales bacterium. The sequence continues at coordinate 69,772 of JADJUF010000025.1, forward strand.
CCCCAGCTCGGCGGCAGGCGCACCGACGACGCCGCGCCCAGGCCGCGCGCCAGCGCGAACATCGCCACCGGCGTGCCGTCGCGGGTGAAGAACGACAGGAACGAGTGCTGGTCGGGATCGACGGCCGCCGGGTGCTGCACCCACGACGCGTTGCCCAGCGCCAGCGCGCCGCGCCACAGGAACTGCGCGTTGGTGATCGCCGCCCCGCTCGCGCTCACGAAGTCGAGCGCCGGCTCGCCGTGCAGCGCCACCGGCAGCGACGCGTAGAACGCGAACTTGAACCACAGCGCGCCGGTCTGGAGCGCGACGCTCTGCGGGACGTTGGGGTTGTCGCGGTACTCGTCGCGCGGCACCGTCGTGATCGCCTGGACCATGTCGGTCCGGACCTCGAACGGGTCCCCCGGCAGCTCGGGCAGCCGCACCATCGGCGCCCAGGTCACGAAGCCGTGGTGCGCGAACACGCCGACCGGGCCGGCGTTGTCGCACGACGACAGCTCGAAGATCGGCCACGCGTACCAGAGCGCCTGCCGGAACACCATCGTGTCGACCCGGCGCAGCCGGAACACGACGTCGGCGACGCCGAGGTAGCCGTCGTAGACGTGGCCGGGGAACTGGATCTCCTCGCCCATCGCCAGCCGCGCCCGCTGGCCGCCGGTGCGGGCGACCTCGACGTCGGGGCCGATCGCCGCCGCGGCGGTGCCGCTCGAGCTGAGGAAGTTGACGCTGGTGACGCCGGCGGTCGCGGTCGCGCACAGCGGCGGCACGGCGCCGTCGTACTGGATGCCGTAGATCGTCGCGTTGTTGAGCGTGCCCGGGCCGGTCGGGCCCCAGGGCGGCGAGCCCCGCAGGCCGGTGATGGTCGAAAACGAACCGAGGTTGCCGCTGTAGCTGCCGGAGTTGCGGTCCCAGCCGCCGCGCTCGATCGCTCGGCCGCCGTCGTCGCCCGTGCACGCGACGGCCGCCACCAGGGCGGCGACACCGACGACGACGACGGATCGCGAGGAGCGCATCGGGACAGGACTCTGCATGGAGCGTACCGGGAGCCGAGGGCGCAATGGAGGGCGCATCGAGGACGGTGCAGGCGCGAGCCTGCAGGCTGGCGGCATCACCTGAGGGCCGGACCCCGCAGGCCCCCCGACGACAGAGGTATAGTATCCCGAGATGACAGCCTCGTTCACGCAGCCTGGCGACGGGACCATGCTGCTCGACCGCGCAGGTCGGGAGATATCCTACCGACGCATCAAGGTCGAGGTCATCAGCGGCGTCGACCAGGGCAAGACCTTCGTCGCCGAGGGCGGCGAGATCTCGATCGGCACCAGCGACGGCAGCGACCTCCAGCTCACCGACCCGGCGGTGTCGCGCCACCACTGCGCGGTCGCGGTCGTCGCGCGCGGCTACCAGCTCGCGGATCTGGGCTCGACCAACGGCACCACGGTCGCGGGCATCGGCGTCGAGCGGGCGCTGGTGCGGCCCGGCGCGATCGTCGAGATCGGCCAGACCCGGCTGCGGTTCGACGTCGGCGACGATCGCGTGCGCGAGCCGCTCGCGGTCGAGGAGCGCTGGGGCCGCGCGCTCGGACGCTCGAGCGCGATGCGCCGGATCTTCGCGATCCTGCCGCGCCTGGCCGGCGGCGACACGTCGCTCCTGCTCGAGGGCGAGACCGGCACCGGCAAGTCGCTCCTGGCCGAGGTCATCCACGACGCCTCGAACCGCCGCACGCGCCCGTTCGTCGTCGTCGACTGCGGCGCGATCCCGCCGACGTTGATCGAGAGCGAGCTGTTCGGTCACGAGAAGGGCGCGTTCACCGGCGCGGCCGCGGCCCGCCGCGGCGTGTTCGAGGCCGCCGAGGGCGGCACGGTCTTCCTCGACGAGATCGGCGAGCTGCCGCTCGAGATGCAGCCCAAGCTCTTGCGCGCGCTCGAGGACCGCGTGGTCCGGCGGGTCGGCGGCAACGACACGGTCAAGCTCGACGTGCGCGTCATCGCCGCGACCAACCGCGACCTGCGCCAGGAGGTCAACCGCGGGCGCTTCCGCACCGATCTGCTGTACCGGCTCAACACCGTGCGCCTGCGCGTACCGCCGCTGCGCGAGCGCCGCGACGACGTCGGGGTCCTGGCGGCGCACTTCTGGACCCAGTTCGCCAACGATCCCCACGCGGCGCCGCCGGCCGAGCTCTTGACCGACTGGCTGCGGCGGGACTGGCCCGGCAACGTGCGCGAGCTGCGCAGCGCGGTCGAGCGGGCGGTGCTGCTCGACGATCCGCTGATCTGGGCCGAGATCTCGACGACGATCGAGGTGCCGGCGTCGGCCGAGGTCGAGCGCGCGTTCGAGTTCGACGAGGCCGCGTCGTTCCGCGTCGCCAAGGAGCGGGCGGTCGGCGCCTGGGAGCGCGGCTACGTGCGCGAGCTGGTGCGCCGCCACGACGGCAACCTGTCGCGCGCGGCCCGCGCGGCCCGCATGGATCGCAACCACCTGCGCGAGCTGCTGCGGCGCCACGGCGTCTCGGCCAGCGACGATTGAGCGGCCGCGCCCGTCGGTGCAGGCCCGGGCCTGCACCGGAAACGCGGTCGGCGGCGTCGGCGCGCGTGGTACCCTGAGGCGTGCACGGCGCCGACTCCACCGGCTTGCCCCTGGCGGCGCTCGGCGACGCGGCGGTGCTGCCGTCGGGCACGCGCCTCGACGGGTTCCGCCTCGAGGCGATGATCGCGCAGGGCGGGTTCGGGCAGGTCTACCGCGCGACCGAGGTCGACAGCGGCCGCGTGGTCGCGGTCAAGGTGCTGCACGGCGAGCTGTGCGGCGCGCCCAGCGCGGTCGCCCGGTTCCTGCGCGAGGCCGAGGTGACGGTCCGGGTCCGGCACCCGCACGTCGTCGAGCTGGTGTCGTGGGGCACCGTCGCCGACGGCCGGCCGTACCTCGTGATGGAGTTCCTGACCGGCACCGATCTCGGGCGCGTGCTGGCGCAGCACGGGCGGCTGTCGATCGAGCGCACGCTCGCGATCGTCGCGCCGATCTGCGCGGCGCTGACCGCGGCCCACGCCCAGGCGGTCGTCCACCGCGACGTCAAGGTCGGCAACGTGTTCTTGGCCCAGGGGCCCGACGGCGTCGAGCGCGTCGTGCTGATCGATTTCGGCATCGCCAAGCTGGCCGCGCCCGAGGCCGCGGAGCTCACGACCTCGCGCCAGCTGGTCGGCACGCCGGTGACGATGGCGCCCGAGCAGATCGCCGGCGGCGCGGTCGACGCGCGCACCGACGTCTACGGCCTCGGCGTGATGACGTTCCACCTGCTGACCGGCCGGCTGCCGTTCGAGGACGAGTCGGCGACGATCGTCCAGTACCTGCACGCCCACGCGCGCCGGCCGCGGGCCTCGGCGTTCGCGCCGGTGCCGACCGAGCTCGACGACGTGCTCGCGCGCGCGATGGCGATCGATCCGGCGCAGCGCTACCCCGGCGCCGACGCGTTCGCCGCCGCGCTGCGGGACGCCGTCGCGACGCCCAGCGCCAGCGCCGACGAGCTCGAGCCGCGTCCGGCGGTGGCGATCCTGGTCGAGGTCCGCGCCGACGACGACGCCATGGCCGATCCCGACGACGCGCTGCTCGCCGACCTCGAGGGCCTGCTGCCCCTGGCCGAGCGCCACCTCGCCAGCGCCGGCTTCGCGATGGCCTTGCACAGCGGCAACTTGCTGCTCGCGGGCCACGCGATCGACGGCGACGACGCGACCGCGCGCGCCGCCGCGATCGACGTCGCGCGGGTGCTCGCGGCCGAGCTCGAGGTCCGGCCGGCGCGCGATGCGCGGGTCGGGTTCGTGGTCGTGGTCCACGCCGGCGTCGCGCTGTGCGCCGGGACCGCGGTCCGGGCCGGCGAGCTCACCGACGTCGCCTACTGGACGCCCGATCCCAGCGTGCGCGGCCTCGTCGCGACCCGGGCGGCCCTCGACGGTCTGCCGGTGCTCAGCGCCGCGGTCAGCGACTCGCGTGTCTGGCAGGTCCGCTGACCCTCCATCCTGGACGCTCGCTTCCACAACGGAACGATCGGGCGTAACCTCGCGGCCGAACCCCGCGTAGGTACATCACATGCGCGCCGCCGATCTCGCCCTGGTTGAGCTCCTGGACTTCGTCCCGGCGGAGGGCCGGATCACCCTGCGCGATCGGCGGATGCTGCTGTGGGACGCCGACGCGTTCGGCAACCTGCGGCGCGAGCTGATCGAGAACCTCGGGGCCGAGGTCGCGCGCGGCATCCTGCGCCGGTTCGGCTTCGCCAACGGCTACCGCGACGCGCTGTCGACCAAGACCCTGGCCGAGTGGCCGAGCGACGCCGAGTGGTGGCTGACCTGCCCGGCGCTCCAGGCCCACCAGGGCAAGGCCCGGCCCCAGGTCAAGACGCTCGAGCTCGACCGCGCGGCCGGCCACTTCGTGCTCGAGGTCGACTGGCACGGCTCGTACGAGGCCGACCAGCACGCGCGCATCGGCGCGACCGCCGACCTGCCGGCGTGCTGGACCCTGGCCGGCTACGCGTCGGGCTTCTCGACCGCGGTGATGGGCGAGGAGGTCTTCGTCGTCGAGCAGCAGTGCCGGGCCCAGGGCCACCCCGCACTGCGTCGTCGTCGGCAAGACCCGCCGGGCCTGGGGCGACGCCGGCGCCGAGATCGCCCGCGAGTACCAGGCCCGCGACCTGGCGCACGAGCTGACCGAGCGTGAGGCCGAGCTGCAGCGCACGGTCGCGGCGCTGGCGCAGCGCGACGACGAGCTGCGGGCGCTGCGCGGCGAGCCGCCGGCCGACGACGGCCTGGTCGTGCGCGGGCGCGCGATGACCGCCGTGATCGACCTGGTGACGCGCGTGGCCCAGGTCGACGCGACCGTGCTGATCAGCGGCGAGAGCGGCACCGGCAAGGAGCGCATCGCGCGGCTGGTGCACGCGCGCTCGCCCCGGGCCGGGCGCGCGTTCGTGGCGATCAACTGCGGCGCGCTGCCCGAGCCGCTGCTCGAGAGCGAGCTGTTCGGCCACGTCAAGGGCGCGTTCACCGGCGCCACCGTCGACAAGCCCGGGCTGTTCGCCGCGGCCCGCGGCGGCACGGTGTTCCTCGACGAGATCGGCGAGATGACCGCGGCGACGCAGGTCAAGCTCTTGCGGGTCCTGCAGGAGCGCGAGGTCCGCCCGGTCGGCGCGACCGCGTCGATCGCGATCGACGCGCGCATCGTCGCCGCGACCCACCGCAACCTGGCCGAGATGGTCGCGGCCGGGACCTTCCGCCAGGACCTGTACTACCGGCTCAAGGTGGTCTCGGTCGCGGTGCCGCCGCTGCGCGAGCGCACCGAGGAGATCTTGCCGCTGGCGCGCCACTTCTGCGAGCGCACCAGCGCGGCCTACAAGCTGCCGCCGCGGCTGTTGTCGCCCGAGGTCGCGGCGCTGCTGACGCGCCACGCCTGGCCCGGCAACGTGCGCGAGCTCGAGCACGCGATCGAGCACGCCGTGGTCCTGGCCGGCGCCGACGGCAAGCTCGCGGTCGAGCACCTGCCGGCCGAGCTGCGGGCCGTGGCCGAGGCGCCGGTCGCGCGGCTGCTCGACGCCGATCTGCCGCTGGCCGAGATCGAGCGGCGCTACACGCTGCTGGTGCTCGAGCGCAACCGCGGCAGCCGGGTCGCGACCGCGCGCGCGCTCGGCATCGGCACCAACACGCTGTGGCGCAAGCTCAAGCTCTGGGGCGCCGACGGCGCGTCGAGCTGAGCGCCCGCACCCGTCGCCACACTCCAACCTGGAACGCCGGGACTCCAACATCGCACCCTGAGGGCCGTGGCGCGCCGTCGCAGGCCGGTTCGGCGGTGGCACCGATCGTGCTGAACCGGTCCGCATGTTCGCCCGGCCCCCGTTCCCCGTCGCCGCGATCGTCCGCGCACTGCTGTCGGTCGCGGTCGATCGCTGGCGCGGGGGCGCGTGGTGATGATCGCCACGCCGACGCCGCTGGCGCGGACCGTCGTGCGTGCGACCGTGCTGGCCGCGCTGGTCGGCTCGGTGCTCGTGCTCATCAACCACGGCGATCACCTCGCGCAGGAGCCGATCTGCCCGGGGTTCTACTGGAAGGTCGCGCTGTCGTACGCGGTGCCGTTCACCGTCTCGTTCGTCTCGACGTCGCTCGCACACGGCGATGCGCGTCGTCGTTCACAGGTTCAGGACTCAAGGAGCACTCACCGATGACCCCCTCGCTCAAGCACGGAATGTTGATCGCCATGGCCGCGGGCTCGCTGTTCGCCGCCGCCTGCAAGAAGGCCGATGACAAGGGCAACACGGCGCCGGCCGCGGCCAAGCCCGAGGCCACCAAGGCCGACCCCGGCAAGGCCATGCCCGCCGCCACCACGCCGCCGGCCGAGCAGACCGCCAAGGTCCACTGCAGCGGCGTCAACGCGTGCAAGGGCCAGGGCGGGTGCAAGACCGCCGCGAACGCGTGCGCCGGTCAGAACGGCTGCAAGGGGCAGGGCTTCGTCGACGTGCCGTCCGAGGACGACTGCAAGACCAAGGGCGGCACGGTCATGGCCGGCATGATGTGATCCCACTCGATCGTCGCGCGCACCCGCGCGTCTCGACCGCCGCTCGCGCGCCCCGCGAGCGGCGGTTCGCGTTTGTGCGCGCGGGCGCGGGGGTGGCGCGTCGACGTTCCTCCATCCTGGCGTGCCGCGTTCCAGGTTGGCGCGTCGAGGCGGCCGCGCACGGCGACGGCGGCCGCGCGACGCTGGCCCGAGACGTGCTGATGCCCAGGTCAACACCATGCTGACCACGCTGACGACCCGCATCCGCTCGCTGACCGATCGCGCTCGGTGGCTGCCGCCGCTGCTCCTGCGCATCGTCCTCGGCGTCACCTTCATCAAGACCGGCTGGGGCAAGCTCCACCACCTCGACCGCGTCGAGCAGTACTTCCGCTCGCTGCACATCCCGGCGGCCGGGCTGCAGGCGCCGATGATCGCGACGATCGAGTTCGTCGGCGGCCTGCTCCTGCTCGCGGGCCTGGCCACGCGCGCGGTGGCGCTGCTGCTGACCGGCGTGATGGCGGTCGCGATCTACACCGCGATCTGGCCCGACGCCGACGGCGTCACCGCGGTGCTCGGCGGCGTCGAGGCCATCTACCTGGCCGCGTTCGTCCACCTCGCGATCAGCGGCGGCGGTCCCATCTCGCTCGACCGCGTCGTCGGGCGCTTCGTCCCCGCGCTCGCGCCTGCGCCGATCCCGGCGTGACTCGTCTCGTCTCGTCTCGTCTCGTCTCCAACCTCACCGCACGACCAAGGAACCGATCATGAAGACCACGACCACCTCGCTCCTCCTCGCCGCCGCCCTCACCGGCGCCCTGTCCGCCGCCGCCGCCGCCGCGCCGCTCGCGCCCACGTCCGCCGCCGCCGTGCGCATGGACGACGGCAAGACCGCGCCGCCGGCCGACAAGAAGGACGCGGACAAGCCCAAGGACGACGGCAAGAAGGACGCCGACAAGCCCAAGGACACCGACAAGCCCAAGGACAAGTCGGCGTGCGGCGGCAAGGACGGCTGCGGCGCGAAGAAGTGATGGACCGCCGCCGATGACCGCCCACCGCTGGAACGCCCACGCCCACCTCGGGGTCGGCCTCGGGCTGCGGGCCGCGCACGTCGACGACATCGTCGCGTCCGCGCCCGCGGTCGGCTGGTTCGAGATCCTCGCCGAGAACTTCCTCGGCGACGGCGGGCGTCCCCGCGACACGCTCGAGCGCATCGGCGCGCGCTACCCGCTGGTGCCCCACGGCGTGTCGCTCTACGTCGGCGCCGCCGACGGGGTCGATCGCGCGCACCTGCGCCGGCTGCGGGCCCTGGCCGACGCCGTCGACGCGCCGTGGGTGACCGACCACCTGTGCTGGGGCGCGGTCGACGGCCACGTCAGCCACGATCTGCTGCCGCTGCCGTTCACGCCGGCGGTGGCGCGGCTGTGCGCCGAGCACATCCGCCGGGTCCAGGACACGCTCGGCCGCCCGTTCGCGATCGAGAACGTCAGCTCGTACGTCGAGTGGCAGGCGTCGACGATGACCGAGTGGGACTTCGTCGCCGAGGTGGCCGAGGCCGCCGACTGCGGCATCCTGCTCGACATCAACAACGTCTACGTCAGCGCGCGCAACCACGGCTTCGATCCCCGCGCCTACCTGGCGCGGATCCCGGCCGAGCGGGTCGCGCAGCTCCACCTGGCCGGCCACGCGCCCCATGACGGCTACCTCATCGACACCCACGATCGCCCGATCGCCGAGGCGGTGTGGACGCTCTACGCCGAGACGATCGCGCGGCTCGGCCCGACGCCGACCTTGATCGAGTGGGACGCCGATCTGCCGCCGCTCGCCGTGGTCGTCGCCGAGGCGGCCCGCGCCGCCGCGATCGTCGCCGCGGCGCGGACGCCGGAGCAGGCCCGTGCGAGCTGAGCCCGCGGTCACGCCGCGGCCGCTCGGCGACGCGGCGCCCGCGGCCCAGCTGCGCGCGCTGCAGCGGCAGTTCCTGGCCGCGCTCGCGCGGCCGTTGACCGGCGCCAGCCGGGCCCGCACGGCGCTGCCTCCCGACGACGAGGTCACGTCGGGGGTGTCCGCGATCGCGCGGCCGTCGGCCCGGGCCGGCCGAGCCCGGACCGGGCTGCCGATCGACGACGAGGTCGCGTCGGCGTTCGCCGCGGTCGCGCGCGCGCTGGTCACGCCGTCGGCGACGCTCGCGGCGCCCGCGCGGCTCGAGCTGTACCACCGGCAGTACTGGTTCCGCCTGCTCGACGCGCTCGCCGACGACTTCCCGGCGGTGGCGTGGCTCCTGGGCCCGACCGCGTTCGCCGCGCTGTGCGAGCGCTACCTGCGCGCGCGGCCGCCGGCCACGCACACGCTGGCCGACCTCGGCGCCGGCCTCGCGCGCTTCGTGGCCGCGACGCCCGCGGCGACGTCGTCCCCGCACCACGTCACCGAGCTGGCCGCGCTCGAGTACGCGTGGTGCCACGCGTTCACCGCCGGCGCCGGCGCGGCGGTCGCCCCGGCCGCGCTGGCCACGACGCCGCTCGCGCTCGCGCCGCACCTGACGCTGATCGCGGCGCGGACCTCGGTCGATCGGCTGTGGCTGCGCGCGCGCGCCGGCGCCGCGCCGGGGCGGCCGGGCGCGGTGGCCGCGAGCCCGCGCCGCTTCGTCGCGGTGTTCCGCGACGGCCTGGCGCGCGACGTCGAGCGCCTGCACCCGGCGGCGCACGCGCTGCTCGCGAGCATCGCCGCCACCGGGGCGCTGCCCGCCGCGCTCGAGGCCGCGGCGCCGCGCTTGCCGGCCCGCCGCGGCGCCGCGATGGTCGGCGCCTGGTTCCAGACCTGGACCGCGCGCGGCTGGCTAGTCGCGCGCGCCGCGTAGCGCGCGCGGTGGCGCGGTGCCGTGCCGCGCGCGCGGCGTGCGTGGCGGCGTGCCGTGCCGAGTCGTGCTGGCCGTCGTGCGCGTCGCGCCGTGCAGCGCGTGTCGTGCGTTCGCGCCGCGCGACCTCGCGCTACTTGACGTCGAGCTTGAGCTCGACCGAGTGCTTGCGCGGCTCGCAGGTCGTGTCGGTGCACAGCGCGAACTTGAGCTTCAGGCCGATGCGCTTGTCGCCGGCGACCTTGGGCGTCAGCGCGAGCCGGAACGTCGCCCGGTCGTGGGAGATGGTCGCGTCGCCGCGGCCGAGCTTGGCCTTGGCGACGCCGACGTCGGTCGGCGCGGTGATCTCGACCGCGATCGGGTACTCGTCGTTGACCTTGTAGCCACCGCCAGCGGTCACGACCAGCCCGACCTCGACCGCGGCGCCCGCGACCGGCTGGTCGGTTGTGGTCGCGGTCACGACGAAGCCATCACCGGACCAGCGCTGGGTGTCAGCCAGGGCGAGCGCGGGTGCGGCGGTGATGAGGGCGGCGACCAGGAGCGGACGGAAGATCATCGCGAGTTCCTATTCATGCCACGTGCCAGGCGTCCAGGCCATGCCCGCCGGCCTGCGCGCGCGGAATCGTTCCAGCGTGGCGCGGTCGGGGGTCCAGATCGGCGGGGCCAGACCCGGCGGAGCGGCGCGACCTCGGCGGCGAGGGCCAAGCGCTCGTCGACCTACCAGCGCTCGACCGCGCGGCGCGCTCGAGCGCACGGATCATGGTGCCGCCTCGGGGCCGGTCAGCGCGCCGGCATCGAGCCAGCGGATCAAGAGCGCGATCGCCCGGTCGGCCGGCTCGTCGGTGAGCGGCGCCAGCGCGGCGCACACGTCGGCGAAGCGCGCGGCGGCCGCCAGGACCGGGGCGACGACGGCCTCGTCGGGCTCGAGCGTGCGGTGCACGACCTCGAGCCCGCGCCGCCACACCAGCACGGTGCGCGCGGTCGCGGCCGGCTCGATCCAGGGCGCGTCGCGCTCGAGCGCGGCCCAGCCGTCGTCGACGGTCCACGCCAGGGTCACGACCGCGCTCGCGGGCACCCACGCCAGCGCCAGCGCGGCCAGGGCGTCGGGCGGCAGCGCGGCCACGTCGTCGCGCCCCAGCGGCGTCGCGTCGGCGCCGTCGAAGACCTCGACCCGGGCGCGCTCGAGCCGCGCCAGGTCGCCGGCCCAGGGCGGCACGTCGGCGGCGCCGTCGAGGTACGCGCCCAGGGCGACGCCGAGGTCGCGCAGGGTCCACGTCGACGGCGGCCGCGCCGCGACGTAGCCGTCGACCTCCTCGTCGAACCGGGCCGGGCCGAGCGACGCCTCGAGCTTGGGGTGGTCGGCGCGCAGCGCGTCGCGCAGGCGCGCGCCGTACGCGAACGCGTAGATGCCGAGCTCGCCGGCGGCGATGAGCCCGCGCGGATCGCCGCCGCCGCTGGTGACCAGCGCCTGGAACGCGCGCTGTTGCTCGAGCAAGCTAGCCGGCATCGCGGACCTCCGCCGTCGGCGCGCCGGCCGCGATCGCGCGGGCCTGATCGAGCTCGGCCACCAGCTCGGCCAGCGGCGGCAGGTGATCGTCGCGCTCGATCATCGTCGCGACGCCCGGGAACCGCGCGCACGCCTCGGCGAACAGCGCCCACACCTCGGGGCACACCGGGTGATCGTGGGTGTCGACCAGCCAGCGGCCCTGCCGCGAGTGCCCGGCCAGGTGCAGCTGCCCGACCCGCGCCGGCGGGATCGCCGCGAGGTACGCGCGCGCGTCCCAGCCGTGGTTGGTGGCGCTGACGAAGACGTTGTTGACGTCGAGCAGGATGCCGCAGTCGGCGCGGCGCGCGACCTCGGCCAGGAACTCGGCCTCGCCCAGCGCGCTGGCCGCGAACGTGACGTAGCTCGACGGGTTCTCGAGCAGGATCCGGCGCCCGAGGCGGTCCTGGACCTGCCCGACCTTGGCCACGACCAGCGCCAGCGCCTCCTCGGTGTACGGCAGCGGCCACAGATCGTGGCTCTGGTGGCCGCCGAGCGAGGTCCAGCACAGGTGATCGGACACCAGCGCCGGCTCGACCTCGTCGACCAGCGCCGCGAGCCGGGCCAGGTAGGCGTCGTCGAGCGGCTCGGCCGAGCCGATCGACAGCGACACGCCGTGCAGCACCACCGGCCATCGCGCGCGCACCGCCCGGAGCACGCGGCGCGGGTTGCCGCCGGCGACCATGACGTTCTCGCTGATCACCTCCCACCAGTCGACCACCGGGGATCCGGCCTCGACCTCGGGATAGTGCGGCGGGCGCAGCCCGAGGCCAAAGCCCAGCGCAGGGAACACAGCCTCGATGCTACGCCCCGGCGCGGCGGTGGTTACCGCCGTTCCGTTCTGGCGTGCGGGCGCTCCACGCTGGAACGGTCCCGGCCTCGGGGGCGCAGGTTCGAGCATCGCCAAGGAGCAATGCACCCCCCGCGCCAGGCCGCGCGTCACTTCACCAGCGCCAGCGCGACCTCCGCGGCCAGCGCCGCGTCTCCGATCAGCCTCGCGACCACGTCGGTGACGTCGGCGCGCACGCGCGCGTGCTCGACCCGCGCCGCGACGATCGCGGTGCCCAGCCAGGCCGTGGGCAGCGTGACGGACCGCCGGTCGAGGCCGAGGTGCAGCATCGGGTCGTCGTCCCGCTCGGTCAGCGTGACGCGATCGCCGACGAACTCGATCCGCAGCATCGGGTGACCGATCCACAGCAGGTCGTCACGCGGCCGCTCCGCCAGCGCGGCGCTCCACTCGTCGAGGTCGCCCAGATCTCCGCAGCACCCGGGCAAGTGCACCGGGATGTCGTCGACGACCAGGGCGTACCCCCCAGCGAGCGCGCCGACGCGCTCGATCGGCGGGCAGTCGTCGGGTCCGTCAGGATCTGGGAAGTTGGGCAGGCCGGTGTCGGCCAGCCGCTCGGCGATCAGGCGGTCGAGCAGCGGGTGGCCGGTGAGGTCGCGCGCGCGCACGAAGTGAGCGCCTGGCGCGATCAGCGCCACGGCCTCGAACCCCGCGTCGGCGACGCACTCACGAAAGTGTGCATCCCAGGCCGCGGCGTGCGCGCGCGCCGGACCGTCCGCAGGCAGCGGTCGATCGCTCAGGCGCCACGGCTCCACCTCGAGCACGGGCACCAGCTGGACGTCGCGGGTCGCGGTGATCAGAGACATCGTGCCGCTCCGTGATCCCGTTGGGGAGGCCTGGCGACCCGCAGTCAGCCCCCTGCGACTCAGCGCTCTTTCGGTCGCCGGGGAGTCCCTGGAGACTCAGCGCGACTTCGGTCGAGCACCGCGCCTCGCGCCTTGGGTGGTCTCGGGTGGGAGCCCTGTCGGGGCTTGCCCCCGAGCTACCGCCGTGGTCCGGGCGTGACTCGGACCTCGGAGCACCCCCTGCACCTGCCCGGGTTCGGCGACGAACCCGCTGCCGCTCAGTTCTGGTCGTTCGAGCGCTTGAGGATCAAGAACTCGACGCGGCGGTTCTTGGCCCAGGCCGCCTCGTTGTGGCGGTTGTCGAGCGGCTGGGTCTCGCCGTAGCCCTGCGACTCGAGGCGATCCTTGTCGATGCCCTTGTCGAGCAGGTACTGCTTGACCGACGCGGCGCGCTTGGTCGACAGGTCGAGGTTGTAGGCGTCGTTGCCGCGCTCGTCGGTGTGGCCCTGGACCTCGATCAGCTGGATGTCGGGGTTGCCCTCGAGGGTCGCCGCGACCGCGTCGAGGATCGGGAACGACTCGCTCTTGATGACGGCCTTGTTGTACTCGAAGAACACCTTGTCGAGGATCTCGATCTTGGTGCCGGTGAGGATCACGCGGCCGCGGTCGGGGCAGCCGTCCTCGTCCTCGAAGCCGTTGCGGGTCTCGGGCTCGTTGGGGCAGCGGTCGTCGTTGTCGAGGATGCGGTCCTTGTCGTTGTCGGGATCGGGGCAGCCGTCCTCGTCCTCCCAGCCGTCCTTGTCCTCGGGGTCGTTGGGGCACAGGTCGTCGACGTCGAGGATGCCGTCCTCGTCGTTGTCGGGATCGGGGCAGCCGTCCTCGTCCTGGAACTTGTCGAAGTCCTCGGGGTCGTCCGGGCACTGGTCGACGTCGTCGAGCAGGCCGTCGCCGTCGCGATCGTTCTTGTTGCCCTCGGGGCAGCCGTCCTCGTCCTCGAAGTTGTCCTTGTCCTCGGGGTTGAGCGGGCACTTGTCGTCGACGTCGAGGATGCCGTCCTTGTCGTTGTCGGGCTCGGGGCAGCCGTCCTCGTCCTCGAAGTCGTCGAAGTCCTCGGGCTCGTTCGGGCACCCGTCGACGTCGTCCTTGTAGCCGTCACCGTCGCGGTCGCCGATGTTGGGCTCGAAGACGATGCCGATGAACGCGCGCGCGCGCGGGTTGCCGGCCTTGCCGGGGACGACGCCGGCGCCGCCGCCGATCGTCAGGAACGAGTTGCGGGCGAGGTAGACCTTGATGCCGCCGATCGCCTCGAGCGGCTGGTAGTTCTCGCCGGCCAGCGCGGCCGCGCCGTAGATCTCGCCGAGGATGTCGAACTTCTGCGGCGCCAGCGCGTAGGCCAGGCCGAGCCCGAACGGGATCTCGTTGCCCGACTTGATGGTCTCGCCGGTGGCGGGCGACCCGACGTCGCCGGAGCCGGTGTCGGTGTACTCGGTGGCGCCCGTGCGGATCCGGAAGCCGGCGTTGATCGCGGCGCGGAACCGCCGATCGCGGCCGAACTCCTTGTCGACCACGACCAGCACCTGCGGCACCAGCTTGTCATCGCCGATGAACTTGTTGCGGGGGCTCGAGTCGCCGCCGAACGTGCCCAGGTACAGGCTGCCGATCAGGCCGACGCCGATCTTGGGGCCGCGCGAGGTCTTGAGGAAGCGGGTCTTGAGGTGCAGGCCGATGTTGCCGACGCCCTGGCCCGACATGCCGAAGGTGAGGTCGTCGTTGGGGTTGGTCGGCGTGCCGCCGTCGGAGTCGGGCCCGCGATCGCCGGCCATGACCACGAACGGCACGGTCGCGCCGAACTCGAGCTCGGCGGGGCCGATCTTGAGGCCCGCGGCGGCCAGCAGCGTCGGCGTCACGATGTGCGTGACCTCGAACGTGGTGCCGGCGTCGCCCTCGAGCGACACCAGCTTGAAGCCCCAGTCGGTCACGAGACCGAAGGCGAACTCCTTGTTGCCGAGCACCTGTGAGGCGTTGACCGTCAGGTAGCCGCGCGAGTCCATCGCGTGGTGGAACGGGTTCACGCTCACATCACCGGCCTGGGCGCGAGCCAGTGACGGGGCGGCGACCAGGGCTGCCGCGGCGATGAGTCCGAGGCCGAGAGCGGTCCGACGAGCAGGCGAGTGCATGAAGCCTCCGGAAGGCGGGCGTGCGCCGACGGGCGCGCAGCAGCAAGGGGTGCCTTGAGTTACACCAGGATGGCGCGGGGGGTCAAACCGCCCGGCCCGGCCTTTCGCGGCCTCGGCGCACATGGACACCATTCGGCGAGGTAGTGCCCCGCGGCCACGCGGCGGTTACGCGCGATCGGTCGACCCGCCGGCCCGGGACCCGGTATCCACCGGACCGGGTGTCACCGGATTGGGTGTCACCCGATCGGTCGGCGGGACCCACCGGCAGCGGACCGGTGTCACCCAGCGGACCGGGTGTCACCCGATCGGTCGGCGGGACCCACCGGCTCCGGACCCGGTGTCACCCAGCGGGCCGGGTGTCACCCGATCGGTCGGCGGGACCCACCGGCAGCGGACCGGGTGTCACCCAGCGGACCGGGTGTCACCCGATCGGTCGGCGGGACCCACCGGCGGTCGGGTGTCACCCAGCGGACCGGGTGTCACCCGATCGGTCGGCGGGACCCACCTGCACCCGACCGGGTGTCACCCGATCGGTTCGACATCGGAAGCGCCACCGGCACCTGACCGGGTGTCACCCGATCGGTCGGCGGGACCCACCGGCCGTCGGACCGGGTGTCACCCGATCGGTCGGCGGGACCCACCGGCACCCGACCGGGTGTCACCCGATCGGTTCGACATCGGAAGCGCCAGCGCCGACCGGTGTCATCCGATCGGTTCCCGTTCCACCGCCCGCCCTCGGTCCGACCAGCGCTACTCGGCGCCGGGATCGAACTTGGCGACCCGGAGGCAGGTCTGCCGGATGCCGGTCTTCGCGCCGGAGGTCGCGCGCGAGTAGTACATCTTGGCCTTGGCCTGGTTCTTCAGGTTGCACGCCGAGAGCGCGGCGATGTTGATCGCCTTGGTGATCTGCGGGGTCGGCGCGCCCGACATCTTGATGACCTGCTCGGCCAGGGAGAGCGCCCGCGCGTACTGGCCGTTGACCGCGGCCGAGCTGGCCTCGGCGGCGATCGCCGTGGCGTCGCCGGAGGGGGGCGGCGAGCCACCGCCACCGCTGCTGCCACCGCTGCTGCCGCCGCTGCCGCCGCTGCTGCCGCCGCCGCCGCCCGGCGGCTTCACGGCCACGGTGTCGTCGCAGTTCACGTCGCGCACGGCGGCGCCGGCGTCGGAGAACACCTTGCTGGCCTCGGTGGCGAGCTTGTCGAGGTCCTTGCAGCGCTTGGACTTGGCCAGGCTCGCGGCCTGGCGCTTGGTCTCCGACAGGTACTGGCTGTGCAGCTTGTCGTAGCCGTCCCGGGCCTTGTTCTTGTAGACCGAGTTCTCGGGGATCGCCTCGAACGCCGCCACCGCCGACTCGTACTGGCGCCGGCCCGCGGCCGCGGTGAAGTCGCTGTACAGGTTGCTGTTGGCGGCCTCGCGGTGGGCCTGGTCGGCCAGGGTCTTGGCCTCGGCGTTGTTGCGGTCGAGCGCGAGGATCTCGGCGGCGCGCTCGGCGGCGGGCCCCCACTTGTTGTTCTCGATCGCGGCGCGGGCCTCGGTGAGCAGCGCGGCGACGTTGTCGCTGACCGACGGGACCGCGCTGCCGCTGCCGGCGGGCTCGACCGCCGAGCCGGGGCTGGGGGCCGTGTCGCTGCCGCTGCCGGCCGGGTCGGTCGGCCCCGCGGCCACGCCGGGGTTGGTGGCGGGGGTGCCGGCGCTGCCAGCGCTGCCCCCGCTCCCGTCGCTGCCGCGCGCGGCCATCTCGGGGTTCTTCTTCCCGCCGCCGCCGCCGCCCGACGCGACCACCGCGATCACGCCGCCGACCACGACCACGCCGAGCAGCGCGAAGATCCAGGTCTTGCTCTTGCCGGTGGGGACGTCGACGATCTGGGCGTCGCGCCCGAACAGAAAGTCCTCGCCGGCCTCGACGAAGCGG
This sequence comes from Myxococcales bacterium, assembly GCA_016717005.1. Classification (NCBI taxonomy): domain Bacteria; kingdom Pseudomonadati; phylum Myxococcota; class Myxococcia; order Myxococcales; species Myxococcales bacterium. The sequence goes on from JADJUF010000025.1 coordinate 86,400, forward strand.
AACCGGACGTGGCCGAGATCGATCGTGTCGCCGCGGCGTAGCTCGACCTTGCCGTAGTCCTCGCCGTTGACCCGCACGCCGTTGGACGACTGCAGATCCATGATCGTGTAGCGGCCGGTGTCGGCCTCGCGGACGATCTTGGCGTGGTTGCGGCTGATCGAGCGGTGGTTGATGACGACGTCGTTGTCGTCGGTCCGGCCGATGACCATCTGCTGCTTGGTCAGCTGGAACTCGCGGCCGGCGAAGTTCGACGACAGCACCACGATGCGGGCGTGGCCACCGGGCGCGGCGACCGCCGCCGGCGCCACCGCGCGCGCGGTCGGGTCGGTGTCGGCCAGGCCCATCGGCACCGCCATCGGCGCCGCCGGCATCGCCGCGGCGAGCTGGGCTGGATCGAGGCGCTCGATCGGCTGGGTGCGGGCGTCCTCGTAGGGCACCGGCGCCTCGACCCCCTCGGCCTTGAGCTCGATGAGGTAGTCGCCGATCTGGACCCGGTCGCTGACCGCCAGCACCGTGCGCTGGGAGATCCGCGTGCCGTTGACGCGCACGCCGTTGTAGCTGCCGAGGTCCTCGATCGCGACCGCACCGTTGGCGCGACTGATCCGCGCGTGCTTGCGCGAGACGTTGCGCTCGGTCAGCCGGATGGTGTTGCCTTCCTTGCGGCCGATGGTGATCTCGTCCCGCACCAAGGGAACGACGGTGGTCTTTCCCTCATCATCCTGGATCACTAGCTTGAACATCGGCTCATCTCCGCTGGCGACGGCCAGCGTCTACGCCCGCGGGATGCGGACCTCACTTGGACCCCAGCCAGCGCTGGGCGGTTTGGTAGGCGATGCGAAGTTGGTAGTCGTCCTCGAGCCTGGCGTCGAGTATCGCACGGTTGTCCGGGGCTTGCACCGCGTCCGGAGGCCCGGCTGGGGTGGCCCCGGCCGCCGTGCCACCTCCTGCCACCACGATCTCGGCCTCGAACTCTGGCACCTCTAGATCAGGGGAGATCCCGTGGGCCTCGACCTCGTGGCCGGCCGGGGTCAGGTAGCGGTTGGTCGTGAGCTTGATGCCGGAGCCGTCGTCCAGGTCGAAGTAGGTCTGGATGGCGCCCTTGCCGTAGGTCTTCATGCCGAGCACCGTGGCGCGGCGGTGATCCTGCAGCGCGCCGGCCAGGATCTCGGCGGCGGAGGCGGTCTCGGCGTTGACCAGGGCGATCACCCGGGCGTTGACCGCGAGCCCGCCGCGGTGGGCCTTGTGGACCTCGACCTCGGTGGTCCGGCCGCGGATCGTGACGATCAGCCCGTCGTCGAGGAACTCGTCGGCGACCGCCATCGCCTGATCGATGAGCCCGCCCGAGTCGGTCCGCAGGTCGAGCAGGATGACCTCGGCCGCGTTCGCGCGGATGAGCGCGCGCAGCGCGGCGGCGGTGTCGGTGGCGGTGGCCTCCTGGAAGCGGCGGATCGACAGGTAGCCGATGCGCGGCGCCAGGACCTCGGACGCGACCGAGGGCACCTTCACCTGGGCCCGCACCAGCTCGACCATGCGCGGGCCGGCGCCGCCGACCCGGACCACGCCGACGGTGACGCGCGACCCTGGGCTGCCCCGGAGCTGCTGATCCCAGTAGCGATCGTCCTGGGCGTCGTCGCCGACCGTCGACGCGCCGTCGATCAGGACGATCCGATCGTCGACCGCGATGCCGGCCCGGGCCGCGGGCGAGTCGGGCACGACCTCGTCGACGATCGGCCAGCCCAGCGCGTTGGGCATGGCGTCGTCGGGGCCGCCCGGACCGAGCGCGAGGCCGACGCCGCCGAACTCGCCCTCGGTGTCCTGCCGCAGCCGGCGATACTCGGTCGGCGAGAAGAACGCCGAGTACGCATCGAGGCTCGCGACCATGCCGCGCGCGGCCGCGTACAGGAGCTGCCGCTCGGACACCGGCTCGACGTACTGCTGGCTCGCGAACGACAGCGTCTGGGCGAACGTGTCGAGGCTCTGGTAGCGGACCGCCTGGGCCCGCTGCGGGCGGGCCGCCACCGACACCGCCGCGGCGATGGCGCAGCCCGCGGCGAAGCAGGCGACGTGGCTCGCGCGCGACACGCCTGCGATGGTAGCGCGATCGTCTGGGCGGCGCCGGGCCTACCTCGGCAAAAGGTAGGGCTCCGGGTCGACCGGCAGGCCGCCGGGCCCGACCGGCACCCGGACCTCGAAGTAGACGCGGGTCTTGTGCGGGGTGCCCAGACGCTGGCCGGCCTCGACATGGTCGCCGGTGGCCACGGCCAGCTCGCCGAGCTTGCCGACGACGGTCCAGACGCCGCCGTGGTCGAGCACGGCGCCGCGGTCGAGCCCGCGGATCGGGCCGGCGTAGCGGACGATGCCGTCGGCCGGCGCCACGACCTCGGCGTCGCGCGCGACCTCGAAGTCGAGCCCGCGCCGCGCCAGCACCGCCCGGCTGTCGTCGTGAACGAGCGTTCCAAACCGGCGGGCGATCGCGCCGGCGACCGGGCGGCGCAGGCGCAGGTCGGCCGGGGGCGCCGTCGCGCGCGCGCGATCGGCGTCGATGCGCAGCGCCGCGCTGGTGAGGCTGTCGACCTCGCGCGCCAGCAGCGTGACCTCGGCGCGATCGCGCGCCAGCAACAGCCGCGCGGTGGCCCGGCCGCGCGCGACGGCCATGCGCTCGCCCGGGGCGATCGTCAGCGGCGCCGACGCGTCGCGCAGGAGCTTGTAGGCCAGGCGGACCCGCTGCACCCGCGCCCGCTGGCGCTCGTGCTGCTTGGCCAGGACCTGTTCGCGCGCGCGCGCGACCGACGCCGCCTGGGCGTCGAGCTGCTCGTCCAGGCTCGGGCCGGCCTCGGCCGCGCGGGTCAGCGCGGCGATCGCGAGCGCGCCGCCGAGGAGCCAGCTACGCATCCCGCGTCCCCGCCACCACGCCGCCGGCGAGGCCGAGGCCGGCGCCGAGCGCCATGATCAAGCCGACCGCGGCCGGGGTCCACGCCCGCGCGTCGGTCAGCGCGCCCAGATCGGCGCTGGCCCCGACGGCGCGCCCGACCGCGAGCGCCACCGCGGCGCCGAGCACGCCCAGCGCGATCCCGGCGCCGTAGGTCGGCGCGCGGGTGAGCCACGGGCCCGCGCCCAGCAGGCGCAGCGCCGCGCGCTCGCGCTGATCGGCCGCGAGGTGCAGCCGGATGGCCGCGGCGACGGCGATCACGCCGCCGACGCCGACCACGACGAACAGCGCCCACGCCAGGCGGGCGAGCCGGGCCAGGGCGTCGGCGAGCGGCGCGCTCGCGTCGCGCGTGACCTCGACGTCCTCGACGCCCGCGGTCCCGCGCAGGAGCCCGACGATCGGGCTGGCGGCGGCGACGTCGGTGACGCCGGGCGCGAGCGTGATCTCGAGCGACAGCGGCAGGCTGCTGGGCTCGACGCCGTCGAGCAGCTGGTCGTGGGCGCCCAGCGCGACCCGCAGGCGGTCGCTGGCCTCGTCGGCGCTGACGACCGCGACCGCGTCGACGCCGCCGGTGGCGCGCAGCCGCTCGGCCAGGGCCGTGGCCTGCTCGGCGGTGGCGCCCTCGTCGAGGTAGACCACCATCGACGCCTGGGCCCGGGCGCCGTGGGACCACGCCCCGACCTCGCGCGCGGCCAGCCGGGTCGCGGCCACGCCGACCAGCGCCGCGGCGATCGCGGCGATCGCCCAGGCCGAGGCGCGGGGGTCGCGGGTGAGCAGCCGCAGCGAGCGCGCCAGCAGCGACGCCAGCGCGGTCATCGACGGTTCCCCGCCGAGCGCGCCACCGGGAACGGCACGACGTTGGGGACGGCCTCGGCCTCGGGCGTCGGGCGCTCGATCTCGGCCTCGACGTGGGGCGCGGCGTCGATGGCCTCGACCACGACGGTCGCGGGATCGACCAGGCGGTGCCGGTGGATCGTCAGCACCCGCCAGCCCAGGCGACCGGCCGCGGCCAGGAGCGCCGGATCGCGCGACGTCACGACCGCGGCGGCGCCGTCGGCGATCCGCGCGCGCAGCGCCTCGACGAAGCGGGCGGTGCCGTCGCCGTCCTGGTGGCAGGTCGGCTGGTCCGCGATCACGACGTCCGGATTCCGGACGAAGGCGCGGGCCCACGCGACCCGCTGCCGGGCCGCCATCGACAGGCTCGCGATCGCGCGGTGGGGGGCGACGTCGACCGCGGCCAGCGCGGCGGTGGCCCGGCGCCGGCGCTCGCGGGCGCGGACCCCGGCGACCTCGAGCGCGAGCTCGACGTTGGCGCCGGCGGTCGCGTCGGCGACGAGCGCCAGGTCCTGGGGGACGACGCCGAGGCGCCGGCGCAGGCGCACCAGCGACGACGCGCGCAGCCGCGCGAGGTCGCGGCCGACGACCGCGACCGTGCCGACGGCCTGGCGCTGACCGGTCAGCAGCTCGATCAGGGCGGTGGCGCCGGCGCCGGCCGGCGCGCCGATCACCACCACCTCGCCGCCGGCGACCGCGAGGTCGACGTCGACGAAGACCGGGCGGTCGTCGTACGCGAGGCCGGCCTGGCGCAGCGCGATCATGGGCTCGCTCATCACCCTCGGTCGTACGCCCCTGGGGCGGGTGGGGCAAAAATTCGGCCGTCACCGGCGCGGCGCCCGGGTCCGCAGGGCTACGATCCGGGCGTGCGCGCGCGGCTCTTCTCGGCGGCCCTCGGCCTCGCGCTCGCGAGCTGCCGCGGCACGTCCCCCGACGGCCGCGTCGACGAGCTGAAGCGCCGGCTGGCCGAGGCCGAGGGGCGCCTCGAGGCGATCGAGCGCACCGGCACCCGGGTCGACGCGCAGCGGGTCGCGCGCGAGCTCGCGGCCCAGGGGCCCAGCTCTGGGCTCGCAGGTCCGCTCGGCCCCGAGGGCCCGCCCGGCATCCCCGGCCCGCAAGGACCGCTCGGTCCGCCCGGCCCCGCCAGCGCCGGTCCCGAGGGCCCGGTCGGCCCGCCCGGCGTGCCGGGCCCGGTCGGCCCCGAGGGAGCGCAGGGCGTGCAGGGCCTCCAGGGACCGCAAGGCCTGCAAGGGCCCCAGGGGCCTCAGGGGCCGCGCGGCCCCGCGGGTCCCCCGGGCGCGTACGCAGGCAAGACCGATCTGTCGCGGCGCGAGGCCCGCGTGTCGGTCGGGCCCGGGCAGGTCGCGTCGGTCGTGGCCGCGTGCGAGCGGGCGCGCGATCTGGTCATCACCGGCGGCTGCTACGCCGATCCGATGTGGATCGCCGAGCTCGTCGCCGCGCGGCCCACCGGCCTCACCGATCCGACCGCGGCCTCGAGCTGGCGCTGCGACTACCGCAACACGTCGACCGGGCAGGCCATCGAGGTCGTGGCCGAGGTCTACTGCGTCGCGCCGCGCGAGTGACGGGCGCTGGTGCCGTGACCGGCGGCGTCGCGCTGCACGCGTGGACGCGCGCTGATCGCGTGACCGGCGGCGTCGCGGGCGCGCTGTTCGAGCGCCGCGTCGCGTCGCCCGCGCGAGTGCGGCGCGCTGGTCGCGTGACCCGCCGAAACGGCGAACGCCCCGCGTCGGCGGGGCGTCGGGGCACGCGCGGGCGCCGGTCAGGGCGCGGTGTACGTCGCGGTGATGCTGTAGCTCGACGCGGTGTAGCCGTTGGCGCCGACGTAGAACGAGGTGGCGCCCGAGGGCACGGTCAGCGTGCAGGTCTCGCTCGCGGTCGACAGGTACGGGCGGCAGGCGAACCGCGACTTGGTCGGCGCGCTGTTCCAGCGCACGTACAGGTCCGCGTCGCCGGTGCCGGTCATGACGACGGTGAGCGTCGTGCCGACCCGGGCGGCGATCGGTCCGCCGACGACCTTGAACTGGTTGAGCGCCAGGCTGCCGCTCCAGCTCTGGGTGCCACCCGACGACGGCGGCGGCGGCGGCGGCGGCGGCGGCGGGTTGCCACCACCGGGCGCGCCGTAGAGCGCCGCGATGCCCTCGGCGTCGCGCTGCGTGAACGAGAGGTCGCTCGACGTGCCGTTGCACTGCGGGTAGTGCATCACCGACGCCGAGTCGTACGGCGTCAGCGGCTGCCAGTTGTTGTCCTCGAAGCACGCGCCCGACTCGGGCCGGGTGTGCTCGTGGCGGAACCCGAGCGCGTGGCCCAGCTCGTGGGCCAGGATGTTCTTGAGCGGCCAGCTCAGGCCGGGGCTGAACGCGGTGTTGTCGATGAGGACGTTGCGGCTCGAGCGGGCGTTGTTCGGGAAGAACGCGCGCGCGAGGTACTGGCCGTTGACGTTGACCGGGTTGACGTCGAAGACGACGTTGTTGTTGCTCGACGTGCAGGCGCTGTCCTGGGCCGGCACGTAGACGAAGTTGACGTTGCCGCGCACCTCCCAGCCCAGGTCGGTGGCCTGGCGCAGCGCCTCGACGACGGCGGCCTTGTTGCCGCCGAAGTTGTTGCTGACGCAGTAGGTGAGGTTGAGCTTCTGGACGTCGGTCCACTTGGTGGGCACGCCGCCGGCGGTGTTGACGATCAGCGGCTGGCCGTCGTAGAGCGCCTGCCACTCCTCGTAGAGCGCCTTGTCGTTGTCGACCGGCGTGTCGCCGTCGATGATGTACGCGCCGCCTTCCCACGGCTCGTGGAACGTCAGGTCGCGGAACTCCTCGAACGTGAGCTGGTCGGAGAGGGTGGCGGTGGAGTCACCGACCATGCAGCCCACGAGCTGCGAGGTCGCGACGAGGCCGAGAGCGAACAGCGAGCGCTTCATGCCCGCGGCTCACTTCAACAAGGATGCCATCGACGCGCGCGGGCGTGATCGCCGCCACGGCGCGGCTGCGCCAGATCGGCGCGCGCTGCCAGACCCACATCAGCGCTCGCGAGGTCGACGCCGCACGCGCGCGCAGATTGGTAAGCGCGGTGACGCCCATCGCATGCGGATCCCCTGACAGGGGCCGGCGGATCGTCGGCTTCGGTCAGCGCGCTGTCAGCGCCGGCGCCAACGTGATCTCCGACGGTGCGCAGCGCGCTGCGGCGCGACTCCGGCGCGACGAGGCGGCTCGTGACAGGGCGGCGCAGTGGCGCGCGGGGGCGAGGCGCCTTTTGCCTCGGCGTGCGCGTGGGATCAGGTCGCACACTGTCTGTCGTCGACGGAGATCGCGCTGCATCCGCCTACGGCGATCGCCGCGTCGGTGGTCGTCGGTGCATCGGCGGCGCGGGTCGACGATGTAGGAGAAGCGCGCCGGGCGTGGACGCTCCAGCGAGTGCAACCGATCGGTTGCAGGTCCACGCGTCTCGCCTACATCTCGTTACCACCGCACATCCGCACGCACGTACAGCGCGCGACCGGGCAACGGGAAGCCGACCAGGTCGGAGATCGCGCGCGGCACCTCGGTCAAGTCGGGCCGCGGCGGCGGGGCGAGCGCGACCTGCTCGACCCGGCGATCGAGCAGGTTCTTCAGCTCGACGGCCAGCGCGACGCGGCGGGTCAGCTCGAGCTTGGCGCCGACGCCGACGAGCGTGCGCGCCGGGACCGCCGACAGGTTGGCCTCGTCGACGAACGCGCCGTCGCTGTACGACACGTCGGCGAAGCCCGCCGCCAGGTGCCCGGCCAGGCGGCGCGCGGCGTCGACACGTATATATGCGGCGTGGCGCGGTCGGCCCGGCAGCGCCGCGCCCGAAAGGCTGGGCTGGCTCGAGCGCTGCCGCGCGTCGAGGAACGTGTAGTTGCCGGTGACCGTGACCGCGCGCCAGCCGCGGACCGAGCCGGCCAGCTCGACGCCGACCAGCGTGGCGCCGGGCAGGTTGACCGGGCGCGTCACCAGGCCGCCGGTGGTCACCAGGGCGATCACATCGACCGGGCGGGCGCCGAAGCCGGCGACCTCGACGTAGATCCGATCGAGCGGGCCCCGGCGGGTCGCCGGCGCGAACACCGCGCCCAGGTCGGCGCTCCAGCCGCGCTCGGTGCGCAGGTCGGGGCGGCCGACGATGAAGCCGCGGTCGCCGAACAGCTCGAGCGCGGTCGGCACCCGGGCGTAGCGCCCGACGCTGGCCTTGATCGCCAGGTCGGGGGTGGCGAGCGCGCGGGCCGCCAGGCGCGGGCTGAGCAGCAGCTCGGTGCGGGGCGGCGCGGCGGTCGTGGTGCCGGCGGCGGCGTCGACGAGCGGCACCGTGCGCAGGACCTCCAGGCGCAGCGCCGGCTCGAGCGACACCCGCCCGCACGCCACGCTCAGATCGTCGGCGACCGCGACCGCCGCGCCGAGGCGCTCGCCGGCGGTGGCGATCGGCGCCGCCGGGCCGACCTCGCGATCGCGGTAGTGGTCGGCGCGCAGCTCGACCGCCGCCGTCGCGCGGTGGTGACCGCGCCGCCACACGGCCGCGCCCTGGGCGCCGCCGCCCAGCGTCAGGTAGCGTCGATCCTGGCCGCTCGTGCCGAGCTCGTCGTCGGGATCGCGGAACCGCTGCACCTCGACGGTGACGAAGCCCGAGCCGCGCACCGCCAGGCCCGCGACCGCGCCGGGCTCGTCGACGTCGACCGCGCCGTCGGCGGTGCCCCCGACGGTGTCGAGCCGGGTCGCCAGCGCCTGATCCCAGCCAGTGCCGGGCACGCCCTGCCGCCGGCCCAGCGCGCGGACGCCGCCGCGCCACGACCGGGCGCCGCGCGCCCCGGCCGCGCGCACGACCCCGTCGAGCTGATCGTAGCCGTTGTTGGCCCGGGTCGCGGTGCCGTCGTCGGCGGTGGTCAGCGGCGTGCCGCGGTCGTCGAAGAACGTGTAGTCGCCGGTGGCGCCGGCGTAGCCGAGCTCGGCCGCGATCGCGCGCTCGGCCGGATCGCCGTCGCCGAACCGCAGCCGCGCCGCGCGGGCGCCGAACGAGCCGCCGCCCAGGCTCAGGTGCCAGCGCTCGCCGGTCGCGGCCCGGCCGACCCGGCTCACCAGATCGAGCGCGCCGCCGACCCCGGCGCCGCCGAGCGTCACCGGCACCGCCCCGCGGTACAGCTCGATGCGCTCGAAGCTGTCGAGGTCGTAGCGCGCCAGGTCGGCGGTGACCGATCCCAGGCGCGACAGGGGCACGCCGTCGATCGACACCTGGGTGTTGCCGGGCGCGTTGCCGCGCACGGTCACCGCGGCGAAGCTGCCCAGGCCGCCGAGGCTGCGGCTGTCGGCGCCGACCGTCGCGCCCAGCGCGTCCGCGACGCCGCGGGTCTCGCCCTCGCGCTCGTCGACGTGGACCACGGTCACGAACTCGGGCGCCGCCAGCGCGCGCCGCCGGTCGCGGGCCTCGGGATCGGCGCCGGTGAGGTCGTCGGTGCCGCCGCGGGGGCCGTGGTCGACCAGCACGATCGTCTCGGTCGCGCCGGTCACCGGCTCGTCGGCGCGGGCCGGCGCCGCGACGACCAGGGCGAGGAGCGCGGCGCGACGCATGGCCGGCGAGCCTCCCTGCCGCCGTCGGCGCTGTCAACCTTGACCGCCGGTGGGGCCGGCGCGACCATGCTGGGATGCGCCTGTCCACGATGCTCGCGGCGATCTCGGTGGTGGCGCTCGGGTGCGGCGGCGACGACGGCCCGCCGGTCGATGACGGCGACGCCGCGGTCGGCGATCCCGACGGTGGCGGCGGCCCCGACGCGCCCGGTCCCGACGCGCCGCCTGTGGTCGGCGAGCCGCCCGGCCTGGTCGGCATCGTCAACGCCCACAACGCCGAGCGCGCGCTGGTGGGCGTCGGCCCGCTGACCTGGGATCCGGCGCTCGCCACCATCGCCGACACCTGGGTGCGCCAGTGCGTCGACACCGCCGCGCCCATCGGCCTCGTCGATCACAACGCCGGGCGCTCGAACGGCTACCCGACCTACGTCGGCGAGAACATCTACGGCGCCGGCGGCCAGGCCAGCGGCACCGCCGCCGCCGCGCTGTGGATCTCCGAGAAGCAGTACTACCACTACGACACCAACTCCTGCGACGCCGGCCGGAGCTGCGGCCACTACACCCAGGTCGTCTGGCGCAACACCACCAAGATCGGGTGCGCGATCTACACGTGCCCCGGGCTGCAGTACGGGTCCACCGTCGTGTGCGACTACGGCCCCGGCGGCAACATCGGCGGCCAGCGGCCGTACTGAGCGCGCGGCCGGCCGGCGTCGCACGCCGGGGCAGGCGCACGCCGGGGCAAGGCGCACGCCGGGGCAAGGCGCACGCCGGGGCAAGGCGGGTCACGCGTCGAGCGGGGCTGGCACCTGCTTGCCACGTGCTTCACGGCATATGCCTGGCGCACGCTCGGCGGCCTGTATCGCGCGCTGCGCGCCGCGCGCGGATCACGCGTCGCTCGTCCCCGGCACGTGCCGCAGGCTCGACGGCGCGCGATCGCAGCCTCGGCGGCGCGCGGCCTGCGCCGAGCGCGCGCGGGACGGGGGCGCCGGCGGCGCGTGGCCGCAGGCTCGACGGCGCGGCTGCGCCGAGCGCGCGCGGGACGGGGGGCGCCGGCGGCGCGTGGCCGCAGGCTCGACGGCGCGGCCTGCGCCGCGCGCGCGGGACGGGGGCGCTCGCCGCCTGGCGCCTGCCAGAGGCGTGGCGGCGCGGCCTGCGCCGAGCGCGCGCGGGGCCGGCGTCGAGCGCCGACGGACGGGGCGTGGCGGCACCTGCTCCGGCTCGGCGCGCGTGCGTCGATCGCCGGCGGCACCTGCTTCCGCCTCGGCGGCACGCGGCCTGCGCCGCGCGCGCGCGGGACGGGGGCGCTCGCCGCCTGGCGCCTGCCAGAGGCGTGGCGGCGCGGCCTGCGCCGAGCGCGCGCGGGGCCGGCGTCGAGCGCCGACGGACGGGGCGTGGCGGCACCTGCTCCGGCTCGGCGCGCGTGCGTCGATCGCCGGCGGCACCTGCCTCCGCCTCGGCGGCACGCGGCCTGCGCCGCGCGCGTGCGCGTGCGCGGGTCAAGCGTCGATCGCCCCCGGCACCTGCCACAGGCTCGGCGGCGCGCCGCCCCGGCGCCATCCATCCGCGAGCAGCCACGTCTGCGGCCGCGCCGACGGCAGCGGCTCGAAGCCGCGCGGCCAGGCGAACGGCACGCCGTCGCGCTCGGCCCAGCCGACGAACCAGACCGCGGTCGAGTACGGATCGACCTGCGCGCGGCGCTGACCGAGCGCGGCGTGATCGGCGCGATGACGCCGCCAGTTGTTGAGCACGTACGCCAGCGCGTTGCGGGCCTGGCGCGGGGTCGTGATCGGCGTGGCGTGGTAGCGCGCCGCGAACACCCGGCCACGCCGCCGGACACCGCGCTCCTCGGAGATCGCCAGGTTCAAGCGTCGCGCCGCCGAGATGCACAGCCCGCGGACGCCGTTGGCCAGCGCGAGGCGGTCGTCCGCCTCGCACAAGAGGTGGATGTGGTTGCCCTGGATCGACACGTGGACCACGCGGAAGTCGTGGCGCCCCAGCGCGCGGACCATCGCCCAGCGCATCGCCTGGTACGCGCTGCGCCGGCGCAACCGCCCGACGTCACCGACGACCTTGAGCACGACGTGCACCGGCTGCCGCGGATCGTGCACAGGTCGAGCGCGGTGCGGCGGTGTCTGCGCGCCTCGGCGCTTACGGCCCGCGCCCTTGCGCCGACCGCCGTGGCCGACCCGCGCCTTGGTCACCCCGAACTCCAGTTGCGCTCGCCGCCGCCCAATCATGATAGGGCTAATATACATTCAATGATGATGTTGTCGAGGGCAGGATGAGGTGAAAATGAGAGATGCGGCGCCCGGCATCGGACTCCGGCATAGCCGTCGGCGTCGGCGTCGGCGTCGGCGTCGGCGTCGGCGTCGGCGTCGACCTCCATCGTCATCGTCGGTTTTCCCCGTCGGCGGCGACCTCCAGCGTCGGCGTCGGTTCCCCCCGCGGCGACCTCCAGCGTCGGCGTCGGCGTCGGCGTCCAGCGTCGGCGTCCAGCGCCAGCGTCGGCGTCCAGCGCCGGTTTTTCCCGTCGGCGTCGACCGCCAGCGTCGGCGTCCACCGCCAGCGTCGGCGTCCAGCGCCAGCGTCGGCGTCCACCGTCGGCGTCGGCGTCGACGTCCAGCGTCAGCGTCGACCTCCAGCGTCAGCGTCGGTTTTCCCCGTCGTCGGCGACCTCCAGCGTCGGCGTCGGTCCCCCGGCGGCGACCTCCAGCGTCGGCGTCGGCGTCGGCGTCCAGCGTCGGCGTCGGCGTCCAGCGTCGGCGTCCAGCGCCGGTTTTTCCCGTCGGCGTCGACCGCCAGCGTCGGCGTCCACCGCCAGCGTCGGCGTCCAGCGTCGGCGTCGGTCCCCCCGTCAGCGTCAGCGTCGGCATCGGCGTCGGCGTCGGCGTCAGCGTCGATCTCCAGCGTCGGACCTCCGGCGTCCCGGCGAGCCACGTCCTGCTGCTGCCGTCCTGGGGCCTGCGTCCCGCGTGGTCCCGCGTGTCCTGCGCGACACGCCGCCACGCCGACCCGAAGGGACGATGGGAACGTGGGCTGGCTCCCGGAGCGCTGATGGAGTTGACGCGGTGTGGACAGCCACACCGCAGGCGGCGTGGTGGCGTAGCGGACCGCCCAGGACGGCGGTGTGCCTGACCCACACCGCTTGGACACCGGCGACGCGTGCGTGCGGTCAGGCCGCGATCGAGTTGGCGCCGGTGCCCACAACCCCACAGCGCCCGCTGGCCGTGAGTTTGTTGATTCTTGAGAGAGATGACGGCGGAGCGGACCCGATCCCGGCGACCAGGAATGACGCTGGGGCGGCTCGCCGGGCGGCTCGCCGGGATCGGATCTGGTCCCGCGACCGCAGGGTCTCCGGACGATCAAATCAAACTCACGGAGCAGGCGGGCGCTGTGGGCTGGGCGCCCACTCCCACGCCGCGCGCAGGCGTACACGCCTCGCCGGTGTCCAAGCCGGAGTGGGCAGGCGCGCCGCCGGCACGATCGCTGAGGCGGCCACCACTGCGGCGCGCGGTGCGGCTGTCCACGCCGGCGGCAACTCCATCAGCGCTCCGGGTGACCGGCGCCCACACGTGTTCGACGCGCGGAGGGCGCCGAGCCAGCGGCAACACAACCGCGCTCTCTTCCCCGGACGGCACCTCCATCGCCGCGCCAGGCGCGACGGCACCGCGATCAGGCATGCAGCGGCGGCCTCATTGCCGTCACCCGCCGTCCGCCGCGCCCCGCCGCCGTCCGCCGCGCCCCGCCGTCGCCCGACGCGTCCGACGCGCCACGAAGCACGCGAACGCGCCACGAAGTCCTGCTGCTGCCGTCCTGGGGCCTGCGTCCCGCGTGGTCCCGCGTGGTCCCGCGTGTCCTGCGCGACACGCCGCCACGCCGACCCGACGGGACGATGGGAACGTGGGCTGGCTCCCGGAGCGCTGATGGAGTTGACGCGGTGTGGACAGCCACACCGCAGGCGGCGTGGTGGCGTAGCGGACCGCCCAGGACGGCGGTGTGCCTGACCCACACCGCTTGGACACCGGCGACGCGTGCGTGCGGTCAGGCCGCGATCGAGTTGGCGCCGGTGCCCACAACCCCACAGCGCCCGCTGGCCGTGAGTTTGTTGATTCTTGAGAGAGAGATGACGGCGGAGCGGACCCGATCCCGGCGACCAGGAATGACGCTGGGGCGGCTCGCCGGGCGGCTCGCCGGGATCGGATCTGGTCCCGCGACCGCAGGGTCTCCGGACGATCAAATCAAACTCACGGAGCTGGCGGGCGCTGTGGGGTTGTGGGCACCGGCGCCCACTCCACGCCGCGCGCAGGCGTACACGCCTCGCCGGTGTCCAAGCCGGAGTGGGCAGGCGCGCCGCCGGCACGATCGCTGAGGCGGCCACCACTGCGGCGCGCGGTGCGGCTGTCCACGCCGGCGGCAACTCCATCAGCGCTCCGGGCGACCGGCGCCCACACGTGTTCGACGCGCGGAGCGCGCCGAGCCAGCGGCAACACAACCGCGCTCTCTTCCCCGGACGGCACCTCCATCGCCGCGCCAGGCGCGACGGCACCGCGATCAGGCATGCAGCGGCGGCCTCATTGCCGTCACCCGCCGTCCGCCGCGCCCCGCCGCCGTCCGCCGCGCCCCGCCGTCGCCCGACGCGTCCGACGCGCCACGAAGCACGCGAACGCGCCACGAAGCACGCGACGCGCCCCGCCGCCGCCCAACGGCCCGACGCCGTGCGACGCCGCCCGCCGGCCCCGCCGCCGCCCGCCGCGTCCGCCGCGCCCGCCGCGTTCTCACGCGTCCATCGACACGCACCCCGACTGGCCGCCCCGCCGCCGCGCCCGCCGCCCCGCCGCGCGCGCCGCCCCGCCGCGCTCGCCGCCCCGCCGCGCTCGACGCGCCCGCCGCGCCCGCCGCGCCCGCCGCGCCCCGACAGCGCCGCCCCGACGGCGCCCCGACGCCGCCCGCCGCCCCGACGCCGCCCGCCGCGCCCGCCGCGCCCGCCGCCCCGCCGCGCTCGACGCGCCCCGACGGCGCCCCGCCCCGCCCGCCGCCCTGACGACGCGCCCGCCGCGCCCCGACGGCGCCGCCCCGACGGCGCCCCGACGCGCCCGCCGCCCCGCCGCCGCGCCCGCCGCCCCGCCGCGCCCGCCGCCCCGCCGCGCCCCGCCCGCCGCACCCCGACTCGCCGCCCTGACGACGCGCCCGACGCGCCCCGACGCGCCCGCCGCCCCGACGTCGCCCCGACGCCGCCGCCCCGACGGCGCCCCGACGCCGCCCCGCCGCCCCGCCGCCGCCCCGCCGCCCCGCCGCGCCCGCCGCGCCCGCCGCGCCGCCGCCCCGCCGCCGTGCACCGACGCCCCGACGCCGTACGCCGCCGCCCCGACGCCGTACGCCGCCGCCCGACGCGCCCGCCGCCCCGGCGTGCCCCGGCGGCCACATCGGCGGCGCGGTCGGCGGCGCGATCGGCGGCACGATCAGCGGCACGATCGGCGGCACGATCGGCGGCCAGCGGGCCCGCCGCCCCGGCCTGGACCCTGAACCACCGTCGCGAACGAACTTCCCGGCCGGCGGTCGCCCGGGGGCAGGGCGGTGCTATGCTCCGCGCCGATGTTTGGCATGGGCATGACCGAGATCCTCGTGATCCTCGTGGTCGCCATGCTCTTCCTCGGCCCGGACAAGCTGCCGGACGCGGCCAAGACGATCTCCAAGCATATCAGGGACCTGCGCAAGCAGACCCGGGAGTTCACGGACACGATCGAGAACGACACCGAGATCGGTGGCGCCATCCGCGACATCAAGAGCGCGCTCCGGGGCGAGGAGATCCGGCGGCCGGCGCGCAAGGTGGCGCCCAAGATCGATCCTGCGCTGGCGGCTGGGGCCGCGGTCGCAGCTGACGGCGCGGTCGCAGCCGAGGTCGCAGCCGATGGCACCCCGGTGCCAGCGGGCACGCGGATGTCAGACGCGATCGCCAGCGCGGTCGCGGCGGCCGCGGCAGCCGAGTCGACTGACGCGACGGTCAGCCCCGCCGCCGTCGACGCCAGCCCCGCGGCATCGGCCGAACTCGGCAGCCCAGCCACCGTTGGCGTCAGCGCCGCCGCGCTGGTCGCGATCGTCCCGGCCGAGCCTCCAACCTCCGCCGCACGACCCGTGCGCGCCGCCGCGGGCGCGACCACCACCGCCATGACCACCGCCGCCACCGCCGCCAGCGCCGAGCCCGCCGCTCCGGCTGAGCCCGTGGACGCCGAGCCGACGGACGCCGAGCCCGCGGACGCGGACGCCGACCTCGAGCCCGAGGATCCCGATGCCGCCGAGCTGGCCAAGCTCGTGCGCCCGGCCACCGGCACGATCGGCCGCGGCCAGGTCTCCTGACGATGGCGACCGCCGATCCTGACGCCGAGCTCGACGAGGGACGCATGCCGTTCCTCGAGCACCTGCGCGAGTTCCGCGATCGCCTGCGCAACGCCGCCATCTGCTTCATGGTGGCGACGATCGTGTGCTGGTTCTTCGCCCGCGACATCTACGCCGAGCTGCGCGTGCCCCTCGACCAGGCGATGGCGCACTACCCGCAGTTCGCGTCGATCAAGATGAAGTACAACGTCTTGACCGAGCCCTTCTGGGTCTACATGTCGGTCGCGCTGTGGGCCGGCGTGTTCGTCGCCAGCCCGCTCATCTTCTACCAGCTGTGGAAGTTCATCGCGCCCGGCCTGTACAAGCACGAGCGTCGGATCGGCGTCGTCTTCGCGACCTTCTCGGGGCTGTTCTTCGTCGGCGGCGCGCTGTTCTGTCACCAGTTCGTGCTCGAGCCGATGTTCCAGTACCTGCTCGGCGTCACCGGCGAGGACGCCGAGCCGGCGCTGACGATGACCGGCTACCTCGATCTCACGCGCGACATGATGCTGGCGTTCGGCGCGGTGTTCGAGATGCCGTTCGTCATCTACTTCCTGGCCAAGATCGGCCTGGTCACCCACAAGAGCCTGTGGCGCTTCAACCGCTGGTTCGTGGTGCTCGCGTTCATCATCGGCGCGATCCTGACGCCGTCGGCCGACGTCGTCTCGCAGTGCCTGATGGCGCTGCCGATGATCGCGCTCTACAACCTGTCGATCATCGTGGCGTGGGTGGTCGTGCGCAACAAGGAGCGCGCGGCCAAGGCCGCGGGCTACACCGAGGCGCCGCCCGACGACGACGACGAGGCCTGACCGCCGCCGGCCTGACGGGGGCCGGCGCGCAGCACGGCGCACTCGCCGCGTGCACCTCCCTCGCACGCAGCTCTCCGCACACCTCACCGCGCGCAGCTCACCGCGCGCAGCTCACCGCGCGCACCTCACCGCGCGCAGCTCACCGCGCGCAGCTCACCGCGCGCAGCTCACCGCGCGCACCTCACCGCGCGCACCTCACCGCGCACACCTCACCGCGCGCACCTCACCGCGCACGCCTCACCGCGCGCACCTCACCGCGCGCAGCTCACCGCGCACACCTCACCGCGCGCAGCTCACCGCGCGCAGCTCACCGCGCGCAGCTCACCGCGCACAGCTCACGACGCGCAGCTCACCGCGCGCACCTCACCGCGCGCAGCTCACCGCGCACACCTCACCGCGCGCAGCTCACCGCGCGCAGCTCACGACGCGCACCTCACCGCGCGCAGCCTTCACCTCACCGCGCGCAGCCTTCAGCACACCGCGCGCCGCGCAGGCCCAGATCGCCGCCGAGCGCGCACCTCATCGCGCGCAGCCTTCCGCACACCGCGCGCCGCGCAGGCCCAGATCGCCGCCGAGCGCGCACCTCACCGCGCGCAGCCTTCAGCACACCGCGCACCGCGCAGGCACAGTTCGCCGCCGAGCGAGCCGCAGTCGAGCCCGCGGTCGACGATCGCCGCGCAGGCGGTCCAGCGCACGCACTCGCTGTCGCCGAGATCGAGGCCGTCGGACGCGGCGTAGTCGAGGCGCCAGCCGCCGCCGGCTGGCTCGCCGATCCAGCCGACCGCGGCCCGGGCGTCGGCCAGCGGCTGATCGACCAGCACCCGGAACGTCTCGCCGCGGCCCCGCGCCGCCATCGCGCACGCCCGGGCCCAGGCCGGGTTCGCCGGCGCGTCGTCGGAGGCCGTCGCCGCGCCGCGGTCGACCGAGGCGCCCGCGCGCTCGGCCAGGAGCGCCACCGGATCCTCCTCGGGTAGGTCGCACGCCGCCGCCATCACCACCAGCGCGAGCGCGCGTCTCAGGCCTCGAACGCTACGCCCGCGCCGCGGCCGCCGCTGGCGGACACCGCTGACACCCGCGCGCACTCCGCCGCCGCCGGGTCACGGCCAGGCGGCGTCGAGCACGCCCGGCGACGCCAGCGCGATGCGCTGGAACCGGAACAGCCGCGCGCGGTGGTAGTCGCCGAGCAGCTGCAGCGCCAGCTCGTCGAAGCTGACCGTGCGCACCCAGCGGTAGCCGCACGCCGCCAGCACCGGCGTGATGTGATCCGAGCCGAACCGCACCGGCTCGGCCAGGTCGCCGATGAAGTCGCGCATGCCGTGGTCCTGCGCCGACAGCTTCTGGCCCGCGGCCATGTTCTTGCCGACGTAGTCGAACGCCACCAGCGACCGCGGATCGAGCCCGCGCGCCAGCGTGGTCGCGGTCGCGCGCACCGCGGCCTCGGTCAGGTACGGCACGACGCCCTCCCACAGGACCAGCGTCGGCTCGAGCGTCGACAGCCCGGCCGCGCGCAGCTGCTCGATCGGGTCCTCGCGCTCGAAGTCGCACGGCGCGTAGGTCGCGGCGTCGATCGGATAGCCGGGCAGGGCGGCCAGGCGCGCGCGCTTGGCCGCCTGGGTCTCAGGGTGATCGACCTCGAAGTAGCGCACGCCCGCGCGCGGCAGCCGCGCCGCGCGGGTGTCGTAGCCGGCGCCGAGCACGACCACCTGGCGCGCCCCCAGGCGATCGGCCGCCAGCCCCACCAGCCGATCGAGGTACGCGACCCGCAGCGCCAGCCAGGTCTCCATCGCCGGCCAGTGCGCGTCGAAGCCCGCGGCGATGCGGTGGCCCTCGTCGCCGGCGAGCGCGTCGGCCCAGCGATCGGTCATGATCGGCCGCGTCCACCTCGACGCGCGCGCTCGGTACGCGCACACCATGAGCGCCGTGCTGCTCGGTCCTTGCATCCGGCCTCTATAGCGCGGGCGCCCGCGGCCCAGGCGACGAGACAGGCGTGTAAGGGGCGCTACTCGATCCCTTCGCCCGGCGGCGACCGCACCGCGCCGATCCGCGCGCGCACCTCGGCCGGCACCCGGTACGCACGCAGCGCGTCGTCGTCGTCGCCGAAGCCCAGCGCGCCGCGCAGCACCACGTAGCTCCACGCGTAGTACGCCGCCACGTCGACCAGCTCGGCCCGCGGGCGTCGGTCGCCGACCGCGTGCGCCGCCAGCGCGCCCAGCGCGCCCTCGAGCGCCCGCCCGGCGCGGCCCAGGCTGGCCGCGCTCTCGGCGGCTAGCTCGGCGGTGATCGTGTCCATCGCGTCGCTCATGGGGCGTCCTCCCGCGGCACGTCGTCTGGATGCCGCGGGCGCGCGGTTCGGTGCGTCAGCGCTTCGCGGCCCGCGCGATCTCGCGCTGGTCGTCGGCGGCGCGCTTGGCCGCGCGCTTGTCGTACTGCTTCTTGTGGGTCGCCAGGCCCAGCTCGATCTTGACCTTGCCCTCCTTCCAGTAGAGGGACAGCGGGATCAGCGTGAAGCCGCGCTCGCGGGTCTTGGCGACCAGCTTGGCGATCTCGGCCTTGTGCAAGAGCAGCTTGCGGACCCGGCCGACGTCGTGGTTGTCGCGGTTGGCCCACGGGTACTCGTTGATCTGCACGCCGTGCAGCCACGCCTCGCCCTTGCGGATCTCGGCCCAGCCGTCGGAGATCGTCACCTTGGCGTCGCGCAGGGACTTCACCTCGGACCCGACCAGCACCAGCCCGCACTCGAACCGCTCGTGGATCATGAAGTCGTGCGTGGCCTTGCGGTTCTGCGCGATGAACTTCTGCGCCGCAGATCGAGCATCGGCCATGGCGGCGCGTTCTTAGCACGCAACCGGCGCCGCGCGCGGTCGATAGCACCGACATGCAAGTCCTCGAGCGCGCGCTGTCCACGCTGTTCGTCCCCCAGTGCACCGCCTGCGACGCCCGGGTCGCCCCGCCGGCCCCGCTGTGCCCGCCGTGCGCGGTCAGCCTCGATCCGGTCGGGGTCGCGTGCCCGCGCTGCGCCGAACCTCAGGCGGCCCCGCCGGCCGTCGAGTGCGCCCGGTGCCGGACCGGCGACTGGCCCCTCGAGGCCCTGGTGGCCCCGTGGCGCTACGGCGGCGAGCTGGCCCGGTCGCTGCGCCGCCTCAAGTTCGCCAGCCGCCAGGCCCTGGCCCGGGAGCTGGCGCCGCTGTACGCCCCGTTCCTCGCCGCCGCGGTCACCCACGGCGCGATCGATGTGATCGTGCCGGTGCCGCTGCACTGGCGGCGCCTGGCCGCCCGCGGCTTCAACCAGGCCGAGGCCCTGGCTCGCCACGCCCGCCGCGTCGCCGGCGTGGCCCCGCGCCTCGACACCCGGATCCTCCGGCGCACCCGCGCCACCGCGCCCCAGACCCACCTCGACGGCGCCGCCCGGCGCGCGAACCTCGATGGCGCGTTCGCCGTGCGCCAGCCGCGCCGGGTCGCCGGCCGCCGGGTGCTGCTGCTCGACGACGTCGTCGCCACTGGCGCGACCATGGCCGCCGCGGCCCACGCCCTGCGCGCCGCCGGCGCCGCCGCGGTCATCGGCTTCGCCTGCGCCCGCGCCGAGCGGTGACCGATCACCGCTGGCGCCGCCGCGGTCAGCGCCTCCGCCCGCGCCCGGGCCGCCGCCGCCCGCGGTCATCGGCTGCGCGTGCGCCAGGGCGGAGCGGTGATCGCCCGCCGATGTGCCGCCGCCGCCCGCGGTCATCGGCTGCGCGTGCGCCCGCGCGGAGCGGTGATCGACCCACCGACGCGGCCGCCGCGGTCATCGGCTGCGCGTGCGCCCGCGCCGCCGCCGCGGTCATCGACTTCGCCTGCGCCCGGGCCGCGGCCGCGGTCATCGGCTGCGCGTGCGCCGAGCGGTGATCGCCCGGGGCGCCGGCGACGCCCCAGTCCTCGGCTGCGCGTGCGCCCGCGCCGAGCGGTGATCGCGCGGGTCGCCGGCGACGCCCAGTCATCGGCTGCGCGCGCGCCCGCGCCCGCGCCGAGCGGTGATCGACCGCCGGCGCGCCGCCCCTGGCCCCCGCCGCTACTGCCGCTCGAAGATGATGAACTCGACGCGGTCGTTGATCTGCTCGGCGCCCTTGGCCTTCTTGGGCACCAGCGGCCGCTTCGAGCCGATGCCGCGCGAGTCGAGGCGCTCGGGCTCGACGCCCCAGTTGACCAGCCAGGTGCGGATCTCGTCGGCGCGCTTCTGCGACAGCGCCTCGTCGCCGGGGCCGCGCGGGTGGACGTGGACCGTGATGCGCAGCCGCTTGATCTTGCGGTCGGCCCGCATCGTCGCGCCGATCTGCGACAGCGCCTTGGGGGCGTTCTTGCTGAGCTTGGTGGTCGTGCCGACGAACGTGACCGGGTCGAGCACCTCGATGCGATCGGGCATGACCATGATCAGCGAGTCGCCCTTGTCGGGGCAGCCGTCCTCGTCGGCGTTGCCGTTGATGGTCTCGGGCTCCATCGCGCACTGGTCGAGCACGTCGGGCACGCCGTCGCCGTCGTTGTCCGGCTCCTCGCAGCCGTCGTCGTCCTGGAAGCCGTCCTTGTCCTCGGGCTCGGACGGGCACTTGTCCTCGGTGTCGGGCACGCCGTCGCCGTCGTTGTCGGGATCGATGCAGCCGTCGTCGTCCTCGAACCCGTCCTTGTCCTCGGGCTGGTTCGGGCACTTGTCGTCGGCGTCGAGCAGGCTGTCCTTGTCGTTGTCGGCGTCGGGGCAGCCGTCCTCGTCCTCGAAGCCGTCCATGTCCTCGGCGTCGAGCTTGCACGCGTCGTCGGCGTTGACCACGCCGTCGCCGTCGTCGTCGCCCACGTCGCGCGGCGGCGGCGGCACGTAGATGTGCAGCGGCGCGTCCTTGCGGGCCTTGGGCGAGAACGACAGCATCAGGAAGCCGCGCACCTTGGGCGCGCCGATGCCGGCGCGGAGGCCGGTGCCGCCGCCCAGCGACAGCGCCACGCTCTGGCCCATCCGGTAGCGCAGCCCGACGGTCGCCTCGATCGGGCTGGCCGCGGCGGCGTCGTCGCTGCCCAGGCCCATCCGGCCGAAGGTCTCGCCGATCAGCCACAGCTTCTCGAGGGTGCGCACCGACACCCCGGCGCCGAACAGCACCTGGTGGCCCTGGGTCATGCCCGCGAACTCGGTGGCGCCGCCGCGCACCAGGAAGCCGGCGTTGGCGGCCAGGGTGATCCGCTTGCCGGCGGCCTGCGACAGCAGCAGCCGCGCGGCGCCGGTCACCGTGCCCGAGCCCGCGAACTGATCGGCCTTGGCGGTCGGCGCGGTGATCGTCGCCGACGCGCCGACCTTGGTCTTGGCGCCGTCGACCAGGGCGTAGCGGGCCAGCACGCCGATGTCGCCGATCGTGCTGCCGCCGCCGTTGCTGAAGTCGAGGCCGGCGATGCCGGGGTTGGCGCCCTGCTGCGACAGCAGCGGGACCCGCACGCCCAGCTCGAGCTTGGCGGCGATCGCGTACGCGAACCCGAGCTCGACCGCGGTCCGGCCCGAGACGATGTCGCCGCCCGCCATCCCGGTGTCGGCGATCGTCATCGGCGACACCGCGTGGTTGAACGCCAGGTCCAGGGCCCACGCGCCCTTGGCGCCGACGGTCGGCGACTCGATCGCGAACATCTGGCCCTCGGTGGCCGGGGCCGGCGAGAACGTGCTGAGCTCGAGGTCGCGCGAGCCCTGGGCCGCCGCCGGCGCCGCGGTGGCCGCGACCGCCGCGATCACGGCCAGCGCCAGCACGCCGCGCGCGGCCCGCCGACGGCGCATCGCGACCGCCAGCGCCAGCACCAGCAGCGCGACCGTGCCGCGGCCGCCCTTGCCCGACGTGCTGCAGCCGCCGCCGCCGCGGACCTGGACGTCGACCGCGGTCAGGGTGACCGGGATCTGCGCGTGCGGGAAGGTGTCGCCGTCGAGGTAGACGTCGGCGGTGAAGGTCACGTCGCCCGCGGTCTGCGCGGTGATCGTCAGGTCGTAGACCTCGGTCTCGCCCATCGCCAGCTCGCGCTCGGCGTCGCCGACCACCTCGACCCGGGCCTGGGCCGACGTCGGCCGCAGCTCGATCGTGAAGGGCTCGGCCGGGATGGCCTCGTTCTTCGCGGTCAGGCCGGTCGGGAACACCTCGGTCAGCCGCACCGGCACGCCCACCGCCAGCACGTCGGTCGCGGTCACGCCGCTGGTGACCGTCACGGGGCGCACGATCGAGGTGCCGCTCAGCGTGACCTCGGCCATCGCGTTGCCCTCGTCGTCGTTCATCACGGTGATCGCGCCGGTGTAGCTCTGGTAGGCCTCGTCGGCCGGCCGGAACTCGACGGTCACGTCCTGGCACACCGGCGCGCCGCCCGGCGCCGCGACGCCGGTCAGGCTCAGCGTCGACGCGCTGGTGACGTCGAACGGCGCCGCCGGGTCGGTGATCATCGACACCGCCAGCGCGGCCTCGCCGGTGTTGCACACCGCCACGGTCTTGACCGCGCGCGGGTCGTCGGCCCGCGGGTTGCGATACACGTCGCCGAACGCGATCGTCGGGGCGCTGACGCTGACGTGCTGATCGACGCCGTAGCCGGTCAGCGTGATCGCCTGGCCCAGCGGCTGGCGCACGCCGCCGACGTAGTAGCCGGTGGTGTTGATCGTGAACGACGACGACTCCATCGTCGCCGCCGAGCGCTCGACCGACGGGTCGAAGCGCACCATCATCGTGACCGACTCGCCGCTGGCGATCGTGCCCGGCATCGCGCCGACCAGCGAGAACGACCCGGTCGGGTTGGTGACGCCCGAGATCACCAGCGGGGCCGCGCCCGCCGGCAGCATGTTGGTGACCGTCAGCGGTAGCACCCGGCCGCCGACCAGGTCGACGTCGACCCCGCCGAAGTCGAGCGCCGCGCCCGGGTTGAGCGCCATCGTCGGGCCGACCGAGGTCATCGTCAGGGCCACGGTGCGGTGGGCGTCGGCCCCCGGCAAGGTCGAGGTCACGTCGAGCGTGGCGGTGAACACCCCGAGCATCGCGTCGTTGGGATCGGCGGTGACCGTGACGTCGAGCTGCTGGCCGGTGATCAGGGTGGGCAGCGTCCCCGGCACGCCCGCGATGGTGTAGTTGCCGGCGGCCCCGATCAGCGTCACCGAGGTCAGCGGCGCCGCCGCCTGGCCGATGTTCTTGAAGCAGAACCCCTGCGGCCGGGACGCGTCCCACGCGACCTGGCCGTAGTCGTACGCCGACAAGGTGTTGACGCAGCCCGCGCCCGCGCCCGGCATGATCACCAGGCCCGAGTCGACGCCGTCGCCGGTGACCGTGAAGGCCAGCGTGTTCCAGTCGGTCGCGAGCGTCACGGTCGCGGTGCCCTGGGTGTTCAGGGTCGGCATGAACGTGATCGGCAAGGTGATCGTCCCGCCCGCCGGCACGACCATCGCCGAGGCCGCGCCGAGGGTGTAGCCCTGGGCCGCCGGCGCCGAGGTGATCGTGCTGATCGTGACCGGGCGGTTGCCGATGTTGGAGATCGTGACCGTGGTCATCTTCGACTGGTTGAGGAACGTGGTGCCGAAGTCGATGGTGTTGGTCGGCTGGGTGTAGGCGAACGGCGTCGCCGAGGTGACGACGATGCGGCCGCGGATGGCCGAGCAGCTCAGGCCCACGTCGACCGCGGTGTCGTTGTTGCTGTCGTTGACCACGGAGATGGTGCCGGTGCGGGTGCCCTGGGTGTCGGGCGAGCACGCGACCGTCCAGCTGGCGGTGCCGGCCGGCGCGATCGTGGTCGTGGCCGGCCCCACGAGGTCGAAGTCGGCGGTGTTGCTGTTGGTCACCGAGGTGATCGTCAGCGTCATCGAGCCGGTGTTCTGGACCGTGATGGTCTGGGTCGCCGAGGTGGCGCCGACGTTGGTGTCGGTGAACGTCACCGCGCCGCCGACCGTCGGCGGCGCCGACGGCACCGGCGCGGTCAGCGCGACCAGCGGCTCGACGCCGGTGCCGCTCACGGCGATGTTGACCGACGGCGTGCTGACGTCGCTCGAGGCGACGTTGACGTTGCCGGTCACCGGGCCGGTCACCGTCGGCCGGAACGACACGGTCACCGTCACCGCGGTGGCGCCCGGGTTGAGGGTGCCGGTGCAGCCCGGGGCCGAGCACGCGATCGAGAAGTGCTGGGCCGGGGGCGACACCGTGTAGGTCATCGCCGACGTGGTCGTGCCGGCCGGGTTCGAGATCGTGAAGGTCCGGGTGGTCGGGCTGGTGTTGTTGATGCGCTGGTTGCCGAAGTCGGCCAGCGGCGTGCCGGCGATCTGCAGGTCCGGCGTCGCGCCGGTGCAGGTGAGCGAGACGGTCTTGGGCGAGGCCGGGTCGTCGGTCGGGATGTTGAGGGTGCCGGTCTTGAGGCCGATCGTCGCCGGGTCGCACCGCAGCGTGATCGTCGTGTTGCCGCCGGCGGCGACCGAGGGCAGCGAGCTGCAGGTCTGGCCGGTCGTGCACGAGCCGAAGGCGAAGGTGAAGTTGCCCGACGGGTCGCCGGTGATCGTCATCGAGCCGACCAGGTTGAGCGAGACGCCGCCGGAGTTGGTGATGACCAGGGGCTGCGTCACGCCGCCGGCCGCGGCGATGTCGACGGTGCTGAAGCTCAGCGTGTTGGCCGCCGACACCGTCGAGATCGCGCCCGTGCCGGCGACCGGGATGACCTTGGTCGCGTCCGTCGGATCAGGGTCGTTGGTCGTGAGCGTGATCGAGCCCGAGCGGGCGCCGACCGCGGTGGGGACGAACCCGACCTGGATGGTCGCGTTGGCGCCGGCCGCGACCGTGCCCGTGCACGTCGGGTGGGTGACGCAGGTCAACGGGAACTCGCCGGCGGACGAGGTCACCGCCGTGTAGGTCAGGGCCTGGGCGCCGGCGGCGTTCGAGATCGTGATGGTCTTGACCGCGGCCGGGGTCCCGACCCGGATCGTGCCGAAGTTGGTCGGGGTCGTCACCGACAAGGTCGGCGGCACCGTCGTGCACGACAGCGTCACCACGTCGGTGGCGCTGACGCCGTCGTCGCTGGTGATGGTCAGGGTCGCCCCGAAGGTGCCGCCCGTGGCGCTGTTGCAGCGCACGACGAACGGCTCGGTGACCGACATCGCGATCGCGCCCGGGGTGGTGCAGGTCTGGCCGGTGCAGCCGTGGTCGGTGAACGAGAACACCGACGCGCCGGCGCCGGTGATCGCCATCGTCGCGATGTTGAGCGGCTCGACGCCGGTGTTCTGGACGCTGAGCGTGTTCGTGGCCGCCGTGCCGGCCGGCGTCGGGCCGATCGTCAGCGTCGCGGCCACCGTCAGCACCGACTGGGTGCCGGTGCCGTTGAGCGTGATGTTGGTGGGGACGTCGGGCGAGTCGTTGGTCGCGCCGATCGACAGCGTGCTGGTCTTGGCGCCGTTCGACGCCGGGTTGAACGTGATCGGCAGCGTCGCCGTGCCGCCGTTGCCCGCGATCGTGCCGCTCAGCGCGCCCAGCGAGAAGTCGGTCGAGTTGGTCAGCGAGGTGGTGAACTGCGCCACCGTCACGTCGAGCTCGCCGTCGTTCTGGACGGTCAGGTTGCGGACCTCGGGGGTGCCGCCGTTGTGGCGCTGCGGGTTGAAGTTGATCGTCGGCTGGGTGATCGACAGGGTCGAGGCCAGGCCGTCGCCGTCGACCGGGATCGTCGGATCGCCGCCGCCCGGGCCGTTGGCCGTGATCACGCAGCCCGACAACGCCGCCCGGCTCGCGGGCGTGAAGATGACGTCGACCGTGATCGAGCCGTCGGTGGACCCCACGCGCATCGGCACGACGACCGTGGCGCTCGGGCTGAACGACAGCGTGCCCGCGCACCCGCCGCTCGGCTGCATCGTCACCGACGCCGTGGCCATGTTGTCGTCGTTGGTGATCGTCACCGTCTGCGGCGCGCTCGGCGTGCCGACGTTCACCTGAAGGAAGTCGAGCGTGGGTGGGCTCACGGCGATCGCGGCCGACGCCGCGCCGGCGGTCCAGCCGAGCGTCCCCACCCCAACCACGAATAGAACTGCAAGACGAGCGCGCATGTAGGCTCCGAAGGGTTCGCGCACCCGGCCCCCGAGCCAGGTGTGCGTGCGGAAATGGTAACCCGCCCTACCACATGATCGGAAGCCCCCACGGCCCCCGTGTGACCCACGTAACCCTTGCTCGTCCCTCGCGAAAATCGGCCCCCGCCGGCTGCGATCGGCCGCCTGGGTTCCGCCGCCCGCGTCAGGCCCTCCCGGCCGCTCGCGAAGATCGGCCCCCGCCGCCTGCGTTCCGCCCTTGTGGCCGTCGACGTAACCCTTGCTCGGGGCTCGCGAAGATCGGCCCCCCGCTGCCTTCGTTCCACCGTTTCGGCCGTCGACGTAACCCTCGCTCGGGGCTCGCGAAGATCGGCCCCCGCCGCCTGCGTTCCGCCCTTGCGGCGGTCGACGTAACCCTCGCTCGGGGCTCGCGAAAATCGGCGCCCGCCGCCTGCGTTCCGCCCTTGTGGCCGTCGACGTAACCCTTGCTCGGGGCTCGCGAAAATCGGCGCCCGCCGCCTGCGTTCCGCCCTTGCGTCGGCCCCTCGCCGGCCCCATGATGCCGCCTGGGCCCTCGGGGCCGGTTCTATGACAAGGGGGCGTACCGGTTTCGACGAGGATGTCGACGTTCGAGCTGCGTGCCGTGGCGCCCATGGCCACGTAAAAATGGGCAACCCTGCAACTGCGAACGATAACGCTGTTGCTCTCGCGGCCTGACCTAGTCAGGACCACGACGGGTGCGTAGGCTTCCGCCTGGAGCCCGCGTAGCCGAAATAATCAGGCTGGCCTGCCAGGAGCGACGATCGCCCGGCAGGCGAGATTCAGGATCGACTCGCGCTGGTGATGGCTGCCACCCACCTCTCACCAGGGCCAGACAAGACGAGCGGTGGCTACGCACGTAGTAGCTCATTCGAAAGCATTCTCGGACCCGGGTTCGACTCCCGGCGCCTCCACTTATATTGCTGAGTCGTTCCGTGGCCTCGCGGTCGCGGCCCGCAGCGCGGTCGCCGCGGCGGCGTGCAGCCGCTTGGCTGCCCGTGCCTCCAGCAGCGCGGCGGTGAAGGCGATGGTCGCCACGACCGCGACGA
This sequence comes from Myxococcales bacterium, assembly GCA_016717005.1. NCBI lineage: Bacteria > Pseudomonadati > Myxococcota > Myxococcia > Myxococcales > Myxococcales bacterium. Next base: position 114,029 of record JADJUF010000025.1, read on the forward strand.
TCGCGGACAGGACGAGGAACGTCCAGGCGACCGCTGGGGCGAGCGCCAGGCCGATCGCGGCCGCAGAGCCCTGCGGCTCCGGCGCGCGGGCGAGGCCGCGCAGCGCGAGGCCGGAGAAGACCGCGGCGGAGGCTCCCGCGAGGCTGAACAAGCCAGCGATGAACATGCGCAGCGGGCGACGCGCGGTGCGGCGGCCTCGAGCTCGTCATCCTCATCGGCCTCGTGTGCCATCTCATCCCCCACCTTCGGTGCTCGTCGGCTGGTCGTTCGCCGTGCGCCGCCACCGTGACGAAGTTGGTCGTGGGCAAAGCGTTACCCCATGGTCAGCCGCTTTCAAGCCGAAGTCGTGCCTGGCCGACTACCTGGCCCCAGCCGCGGCGCCAGCTCGTGACCATGTCGGCCAGCACCGGGTGCACCGGGATCGCGGTGCCCTGGCCGATCTGAAGATCGGCCAGCGGTCCGCAACCGCACCCCGTTGCGGTCGATAGGCCACGCGATGGACGCTCACACCCCCACCGCGCTCGGGTCTTCCAGGAGGCTCCAGCGCAGGCCCGCGATCGCGCCGAGCCGCAGGCCGGCGAGGCCGCCGAGCGCCGCGAACACCCGCGCGGGCTCCGGCAGCGTCTCGGAGCCGATCATCAGCTCGAACTGCGCGCGCGTGTAGCGACCGGCGCCCTCCACGCTGCCCTCGTCGTCGCCGAGCTGGGTCTTCGTCAGGATCGCCGGGTTCTGATCGACGTGGCCCGCGACCGCCGCGTCGCGGAACATCGCGCTAACCAGGCCGTAGACGTTGCGGACCGTGTGCGGCGACAGCGTCGTGGTCGTGCGCAGCTTGTGGACCCAGTCGGCCAGGTGCCGCGGGCGCACGTCGGCGAGCTTCATCGCGCCCAGGTGCGGCAGCACGTGCTTGCGCACGCGCCCGGCGTCGGTCGCGTAGTCGCGGTGCTGGACCTTGCTCGTGCCGTTCGCCTCGTACCGCGCCCGCGTCGCCTCGTAGAGCTCGCGCCGCCCCGTCAGCCACTGCTTCGAGTAGCTCGCGACCGTCACCGGCCCGATCGGGCCCGGCGCCCGCCGCGCGTCGACCGTCGCCTGGGCCGCGTCGGCGTACCGCTGCGCGCTGCGCTCCTCGCCCACGTGGTAGCGCGTCCGCTTGCGGAGCCACCGCCCCTCGTTGTCCTTCAGCCGACACCACAGCA